>CADAFW010000037.1:25717-27852 GCA_902787295.1 uncultured Bacteroidia bacterium | reverse complement strand
CAGGCCACCGCGGACAAGTTCAACACGCTCGTGAAGAACAACAAGGCCATCTTCGTGAAGACCAACGTCAGCGAGCTGGACAGCATCCGCGCCCTCGTACGCGAGACCATCGTCACCTTCGGCGCGCTGGACGCTTTCGTGAGCAACGCCGGAGTGGCGCGCGCAGGCGACCTCGAGACCCTCACGCCCGAGACCTTCGACTTCGTGACCAAGATCAACTATCACGCGTTCTTCTACTGCTCCAAGGTGGCAAGCCACGTGATGAAGATCCAGACCGGGAACGACCCGGAATACTTCGCGGACATCATCCAGGTCAACTCCAAGAGCGGTCTGGAAGGCTCCAAGGCCAACTACGCCTACGCCGGCAGCAAGTTCGGCGGCATAGGCCTCACCCAGAGTTTCGCGAAGGAGCTCGCCCCGTTCAACATCAAGGTGAACGCGGTCTGCCCGGGCAACTTCCTCGACGGTCCGCTCTGGAGCGACCCCGAGAAGGGCCTCTTCATCCAGTACCTCAACGCGGGCAAGGTCCCCGGCGCCAAGAACGTGCAGGACGTGCGCGAGTACTATCTTTCCAAGGTCCCGATGCACAAGGGATGCACTCCCGAGGACGTGACCAAGGCCATACTCTATGCCATCGAACAGACCGGCGAGACCGGGCAGGCCATCCCTGTGACCGGCGGCCAGATTATGCTGAGTTAAAACATTGACGATATGAAAACCAAAGCAGTCCGCCTTTACGGCAAAGAGGACATGAGGCTCGAGGAGTTCGAACTTCCCGAAATGAAAGAGGACGAAATCCTCGCTAAAGTGGTGAGCGACAGCATCTGCATGTCCACCTACAAGTCTTCCCATCAGGGAACCGACCACAAGCGCGTGCCGAACGACATCGCCACGCACCCGACCATCTGCGGCCACGAATTCGCAGGCGAGATCGTCAAGGTGGGCGCGAAGTGGAAGGACCAGTTCAAGCCGGGAGACAAATTCTCCATCCAGCCGGCCCTCAACTATGCGGGAGGCCCCGTCGGAATCCTCTCCGCTCCGGGCTATTCCTATCAGTACATAGGCGGCGACGCCACCTACGTCATTATCCCGAACGAGGTGATGGAGACCGGCAGCCTGCTCCCGTACAAGGGCGAAGGCTTCTACCCCGCATCGCTCAGCGAGCCGCTCAGCTGCGTCATCGGCGCAATGCACGCCTGCTACCACACCACTCCCGGCTCCTATGTGCACCATATGGAGATCAAGGAGAACGGCAAGCTGGCGCTGCTCGCCGGCGTGGGCCCCATGGGTCTTGCGATGATCAACTACGTGCTCCACCGCGAGGACAGGCACCCGTCCCTCTTCGTCGTCACCGACATCAACCAGGAAAGGCTCGACCGTGCCGCAAGCCTCTACACCGTGGAATACGCGAAGTCCCGCGGCATCGAGCTGCATTATGTCAACACCGCCATCGACAATCCCGTCCAGCTGCTCCGCGAGCTTTCCGGAGGCACCGGCTATGACGAGGTGGTGGTGATGGCCCCGGTCCCCGCCGTGGTGGAGCAGGGCGACGAGATCCTCGGCAACGACGGCTGCCTCAACTTCTTCTCAGGCCCCGGCCGCACCGATTTCAAGGCCCCGTTCAATTTCTACAACGTCCATTATGCATCCACCCACGTCGTGGGCACTTCCGGCGGCAACACCGACGACATGAAGGAAGCCCTCGACCTGATGGGCAAGGGAATGGACCCGGCAGGCCTCGTGACCCACATCGGCGGTCTCAACGCCGTGGTGGAGACCACGCTCAACCTCCCGAACATCCCCGGCGGCAAGAAGCTCGTCTATACCCATATAGACATGCCTCTCACCGCCATCGCGGACTTCGGCAAGGTCGGCAAGCCGGTCTATGACGAACTGGACCGCATCTGCAAGGCGCACAGCGGCCTCTGGAACGTGGAAGCGGAGAAATACCTCCTCGCCCACGCCAGCGAACTGTAGTTGATTTCTATTCCCCTACGTGGAAGGCGACGCGAAGGTCCTCGACCTGGGCGTCGGTAATCGGGTGAAGCTTCCCTACCGGACCTGCCAGGATGAGGGATTTGGCCGCGAATTCGGCCACCTCGAGGCGGTCGAAGGCATTCAGCAGGGTATCCGAG
>CADAFW010000037.1:0-25691 GCA_902787295.1 uncultured Bacteroidia bacterium | reverse complement strand
GCACAGGGTCGCGTACGGAAAACGTCCGCGACCTTGTCTATATCGTTGTACTGCGAACCGAAGGGGAACTTGGGGACGTCCTGAAGGAATATCCAGCTCTCCGGGATGGTGCGCACGTCGAACTTGGCGTCGGTAGTGCAGAATCCCATAAGGGAAGGGCACTGGGTGAGGATCACGGCGTTGACCTTGGGGTTGCGGCGGTAGATTTCCTGATGGAGCGCAACTGAGCGGGACGGGATCTTGCCGGCCTCCACCGCGCCGTCCCTTACCTGCACTATGTCCTCTTCATCAATGTCCCAGCGCTGCACGAAAGGCGGAGTGATGAGGAAGCCGTCTCCCCTCCAGCGGACGGAAACGGTGCCGTAGGAGCTGCACATCAGCTTCTGGTCGCACGCGCGGCGGACAATCTTGCAGATCTCCGAACGCAGCGCCCTCTCGTCCGAAGGATACTTCACGTCCATATAGTGATGGAAGTTCGTCGGCAGGCAGTTGTCGTGGAACCCTATCTGGTCGTCGGTAAGATATGTGGGCTCGCCGAGGGTGCGGGCGTTGATGATGGTCCGGGCGCAGAGCTCGAGGGTCTCGAAGCGCTGGTATGCATCGTTGGCCTGGGGGATGATGTTGGTGTTCGGCACCTCGTGCACGATGCTGAAGGTCACGAGTCCCGGAGGATGGGCGTGGATGACGGACCGGAGGTTGGGGCGGATCTTGTAGAGCGCCCTGTGGAAAGGATACTCGGAAGAGGGCCTGTGCGGGCCTACGACGGTGCCGTCGGCCTTGACGAGCATAATGTCCGAGGGCCTGAGCGACCCCTTGTCTATTCCGGTCGGGGTGATCCACATGTCGCCGTTGTCGTCCATAATGGAGATGTTGCCGCCTGAAGTGGTGGTCATTCCGGCGCGGTAGATCCTTCCTATGATGATGCAAATCTGCTCTGCAGGATGCATGAGCCTCGTGTTCAGCTGTTTCATGACTGTATCGGTTTTTCCGGCGGCAAAGATAGCAAAATCGCGCAAGTGTTGTTATATTTGTTAACCATGAAAAAGATATTCGTAATCATCTGCGCAGCCGCACTGACCCTTGCGGGATGCGCACAGCAGGAAAAGAAAACGGAAGACACACCCCTGGCCTACGCCGCCGAGCCCGACGGATTCAAGGTCGTGGAATTCGACCAGGTCTTCGGGGACGTGAGGATGATGGGCGTCAGCGAACTGCATTCGATGATAGTGATGCAGCACGGGGAAGTCATCTACGAGAAATACGCAGTCGGCCAGGACCCGGACTACCTCCACATCCTCTGGTCAGCCAGCAAGACCTTCACCGCCACCGCCATAGGATTCGCAGTGCAGGACGGCCTGCTGAGCGTGGACGACAAGGTGCTCAAATTCTTCCCGGACGAGGCCCCGGCAGAGCAGAGCGAATGGCTCAAGGCGCTGAGCGTCAAAGACTTGCTTACGATGTCCAGCGGCATCAGGAAGGATTACCTCTGCCCCATCGAAGCCCACCGCATCAAGTCCCCGGTGGACTCCATCCTGGCGGAACCGTTCATCTTCGAACCCGGCAGCGTGTTCAGATACAATTCCTCCAACACCTACCTCCTTTCCGCGATCATCACCAAGGTCACCGGGAAGAAACTGGAGGAGTACCTCGATGAGAAGCTCTTCACCCCCCTCGGCATACGCAACCACTCCTGGGAAGTCTCCGACGAAGGCTACAACATGGGCGGATGGGGCCTCCACGTCACCACCAGGTCGTTCGCCAAGATGGGACAGTTCTTCCTGCAGAAGGGCTCCTGGGACGGCAAACAGCTGCTTCCTGAGGCCTGGATAGCCGATGCGATGGCCGCACAGATAGACAACAGCAACGCCGGAAGCCATCCGGACGCATCCGCCGGCTACGGCTACCAGATGTGGTGCTGCCACACTCCGGGCGCGGCAAGGCTCGACGGAGCGTGGGGACAGTTCTCCATCATCCTGCCCGACAAGGACGCGGTGGTCACGGTCAACGCCCACATGGGCGGCAACTCATACAGGCTGATAGACTCGATCTACGAGCACGTCTATCCTAATCTTTAATTGGGGATAACTCCCTGGTTCACAGGGATTCTTCTTCGGGCCAGCGGCCCATGATCCAGCGCTCTGTCGCGTACTTCGTGTCGCACAGGGCGCTGATTTCGTCCGTCTGCTCCGGGCTGAGGACGAGTTCCCCGTCTCCGGCGGCGAAATGCTCCTGAAGGGCGGTGCGGAAAGATTCGATGGTCGGGAACTGCGGCAGCAGCTCGCGCAGGTTGGCCACGCGGCTCCTCACGGACGCGACGCCCTTGCCGTGCAGCTTGCTCTCCGGCGTATCCAGGGCCGCCGTGAGCGTATCTATGTCCACGTCGTACATAAGGGTGCCGTGGATGATGGCGCGGTCCCGCCACACCCGCTTGGCATAGCCCGAGACCTTGCGGCCGTCCACGAAGATATCGTTGCGCCCGCTGACTTCGGCTGCTACGCCGAATGACCGCAGCGCCCCGGCGATGAGGTGCACCGGGTCCGGATGCCCGTCCCGCTTGTCGGAAAGCAGGCTCAGGGGCCCTGCGAAGGTATAATTGAGGTTCTGGAGGTCGTGATAGACCGCTCCCCCGCCGGTGCTGCGCCGGACGAGGTCTATCCCGTGATCGGCGAGGTACTGCAGATTGACCTCGGTGAACGGATTCTGGCTGATGCCGATGATCACGGAAGGGCGGTTGCGCCAGAGGTAGAAAACCACATCGTCCGACGGGCAGTGCCTCAGGCACCACTCGTCGAACGACATGTTGAAATAAGGGTCGGTGGAATTGTTCTGCAGGTAGCGCATCGCGGCCTACATCTCGTTGCCGACCTTGCGTGCGCGCTTAGGCTTGTCCAGGTTGATGCCAAGGGACATGGCCACCTCCACGAGGACGTTCCATCCTGCACAGAGGTCCACGTACTGCTGGTATTCGCCCGCATCGGGAACGACGATGGTCGTGAACGGAGTCTGTTCGGGAGCGATGGCCACCACGTGCACGTTGGCACCGCCGAAGACGGTCTGGTACTTGGCGTATTCGCTCTTGATGGGCTCTATCACGAAGACGATGTCTCCGTCCTCCATCACCTCCTCCGGTCCGTGGAGGGCATAGGTTCCCTCGAGGAAATCGGACTTGTGGCGCACGATCTCGTTGGTCTTGAGGGTGAGCTCCTCGGCCACTCCGTCGTTCATTCCGGCGAAGTAGATGGTCTTGGCGCCCTTCACCCACTCCACGATTTCGGCGGGGATGGGAAGGGTCAGGGCGGTCTGCGCCTTGTCGGCGAGGGCGTCCATTCCGTCCATGGGCTTGCCGGCGAGATTGCGGACTATCGCCTCCTCGAAGAGCACCTGTTCCACCACGCTCTTGGTGGCGGCCACGGCGTTCTCCCAGCCGCACTTGAGCACGTATCCCTGGCCGCAGGCGGCCTCGATGGGGGTGTTCTCATTGGCGGTGAGGGCGAAGCGGTCCGCGTTGCCGTCCTCCTTGAGCTTGTTGGCGAGCATCAGGGTCTCCTTGGTGCGGCCGGAGTTGGACGAGCACACTACGGCATAGTCGTCGAGCTTGTACTCGCAGGCCTGGTGCGCTCCATCGGTATGGACCTGCTCCTTCACGCCCCATACGTGGGCTTTGCGGATGGCGTTCTTGGCCGGCATGATGCGGCTGGAACCCTCTCCGGAGAGGAGCAGATGGCCTTTCCTGCGCGCGGCCCCGGCCACCGGAGCCGCGCAGGAAGGATCGAATTTTCTGATTGTTTCCACGGTGCCCATCATCTCCTGAACGAGATAGAACTGGGCGTAATTCTGCTTGTCGAGAGTCATTTATTCAATGGGTGAAAAGATTGCGAATTCTTCCTCGAGATAAGCCTGCTCGGCCGCGGAGAGGGCGGGGTTGCCTATCTTGGCGATGTTGAATGCGCGGAAATTGAAATAAGAGAACCAGTCTGCAGTCACCTCGGTTGCATACGCGGTCACGTTGGCCGGGCGGATGGAATTGGCATTCACCTGCTTCATGGTGACCCATCCCTCGGGACGGAACATATAGCCGGGAAGCTGTACGATCACGAAGCCGGGAAGGAGCATGTCCGAGGTATAGATGCCGGATGCCGCGAACTGGGTGCTGTTGGAAGCGGAAGTCCAGAGGCCGTCGGGGCCGGGTGCGCTGCCGTTGGTGGAGTTGTAGAAGGCGTTGTGGGTCATATTGACCGTCTCCCTCTGGTACTTGGAAGGATCGTATCCCATGGCCTTGAGCATGACGACCGGAGACTTGATGTCCGCGAACGCGGTCTTGGGCACATAGATGCAGAATCCGGCGGCCACTGCGGAAAGCTCGGCCTCCGCAATCTCGGTGCCGTCCGCCTTGGCGAGGTTGAACGCACGGTAGTTCCAGCTGCCCCACCATGCGTCGTCCACGACCACGAGGGAAGTGGTGACGTTGCCAGGGCGGGTCGCGGAGGTATTGGTCGCATTGAGCGCGGTCCAGCCCTCCGGACGGTACTGGTAGTTCTTGCGGACCACGATGACGGATCCGTTCGGCAGCTGCGACTTGTCATAGATGTTCGTTGCGCAGAACTTCTTGGCGGTGGTGCCCGTGGTCACGAGCGCGCTGGACTGCTGGCTGTTGTAGAACGCATAGTCCTTCACGCCGAGATTGATCTTCACGTAGCTGTTCACGTTGTAGCCGGCGGTCTCCATGATCTCGTCGCAGGTCGGGTCGGTCACGACGATCTCCTTGTTGGGGACGAAGATCGCGAACTTGCTCCTGATGTTGGCCATCTCGCTGTCGCTGAGGTTCGGGTTGCCGATCTTGGCGATGTTGAACGCACGGTAGTTGAAGTTGCCCCACCAGGCGTTGTCCACGACCGTGATGCGCGCGGTGATGTTGGCAGGCCTGTTGGTGGTCTTGTCCTTGAACTCGGTCCAGCCCTCGGGACGGGTCATCCAGTTCTCCGCGAGGACGAGTAGGGTTCCCTTCGGCAGGTCGGCCTTGGTGAAGAAGTAGTGCGTGGCGGCGAACTGCTTGAAGTTGGTGGCGCTCACGCCGTTCTGCTTGTTCTGCAGGATGGCGTTGGTGCCGGAGTTGTAGTAGGAGTTGCTGATCACGCCGTAAGGGAGTTCATCGTAGTCGGCGAGGTTGTAGCCGGCGGCGACGATCACCTGACGGAGGGCGGCGTTCTCGGTGTAGTCCGAAGCGGGATTGTTGTCGGTGGCTTCGGTGACCGCGAACGGCTTGTCGTATGCGGCATCCACGGCTTCCTTGATGGCAGCGAGCTCACGGTTGGACACGGGATAGTCCGCAGGAGTCCAGCTGAGGTTCTTCACGCTGCATCCGGTGAGGGCCTTGGCATACATGAGGGCGGCGGTAAGGCGGCCTACGCTGTAGTTGAGGTGGTATCCGTCACGTGAGAAGTTGTCGCGGATGAAACTGGTGCGCGCGTTCTGGATGGCGGTTCCGCTCGGGATGATACCGGCTATGTCGTCGCGGGGGACGATCTTCTCCTGCACGGCACCGACGATGGCGTCGTACATGGTCTTCTGGTTGTAGCCGTAGTTGCTGAACTGGGAATAGTTGGCGCTCTGCTGGTATGCCCAGGTCATGTGCCACCAGATCTCGGCGCCGGGGCAGTTGGCCTTCACGGAGTCGATGACTGCGGAGAGGTACGGCTCGTAGGTGGCGGGCTTGCCGGAATACTGGCTGACCTGCTGTACGGTCACGTAGTCCCACTCGCGGGTCTTCATTGAGGCGATGGCCTCGGCTCCGGAAGCGGAATTCCACTTGCCGGCGGAATTGGTGTAGAAGGTGTAGGACTTGGCGGCGTTCGCGAAGTTGTTCGCGTGGGTCTCGAGCGAGCATCCTCCGATGTAGAGGTTGCCGAGGTTGATCTCGGTATAGCCCACTTCCTCGAGCACGTCGTAGAGATACTGCATCGCATCCACGCTGAAGCTGTTGCCGACGGCGAGTATGCTGATGGAGGTCCTGTCGGGCTCGGTGAGCTCGGCGGAGGACATGTCCACGCTGAAGGTGGCCACCTTGCCGGCGGTGAGGTTCGCGCTGGACGGCAGGGTGACTTCCCTGGAGAGGGTGCCCGCGCCGGTCTTCACGGCCACGGTGACGGTCTTGCCGGAGAGGTCGGTCGGGATGACGCCGAACCATACGTCGGTGCCGGTGGAGGTCTTCGCGGTGACGGTCTTGCTGCCCTCGGAGGCGGAGATACCCATCGTGGCCACGTTGAGCGCAGCCTTGCCGGCGAGCTCGGTGTCCGCGGTGATGGAAGCGCTGAAGACGGCGGCGCCGTCAAGCTCCATGTTGGCGAAGGTCACCTTCATGTAGGCGGTGAGGTGCTTGAAATGGAGGCTCACCTTGTCGGGGAGGGTGGTGTATGCCGGAGAGAATCCGTAGAGCACCTGGGCCGCCTGGTCGGCGGAAGTGGCGCTCGGCTCCTGCTGGGCAGGGACGGTGTAGTATGCCGAATAAGCGGCGAGGTCTATGCCGGCGAATGCCGTTGCCGGTGAGAGCGCGAGGAACTGCGCGCCGCCGGTGGGAGTGGGAAACTCTGCCGAGAACTTGGCGGTCTTGCCGTCAGCGGAAGGGGTCACCTTCGCATTCACGGGAGCGGCATAGTTGAGGGATACTGCTACTGCAGTGTCCTGTGCGGTCCAGAGGACAGGGTAGGAAGTTCCGTCGGGGGTGTCGAACACGGTCCTGGTGGCTATGTCCTCCACGGTGAATTCGACGGTCTTGCCTCCGAAATCGGGATCTTCGGAGAACTTCTCGCAGCCGGAGAAAACCATTGCTGCAGCGGCGAGGATGGCGAAAGCGTTGTAAATCTTCTTCATGGCTGCATCAATTAAAGTTCACCCCAATCTTCGCCCTGGCCGGGATCCACGAGGTCTCCCTCCAGGCTGGTACATAACAATCCTTCGGTGCCGAAGGACAACTCTTCGGCACGGGGAGCCTCATAGGTCTCCGTACGAAGGGCATTGGTTAAGTAGTGTTTCATTTCCATATGGTTTTGAAAGTTTATGTCAGGACTTGTAAATTTATTCATTTTGAAGCATTTCCCCAACTGCCGGAACAAGATATTTCTTCAGTTCCGGGAAATTCGGCAGATGGGTGCCCGGGTATGACAGTCCCCGGCCGGGGTAATGCAGTTCGAATTCATCCCCGCAGCGCACCCGCTCGTCGGCATCGGCGAAGAGGCCGCGCGTGAGCTGCACCTCTTCGGGAGTGATTCCCTCGAACTGGGTGGCCTCCAGGGCCTCGTAGGCGTCGCAGATCTCCGGAGTTATGGTGAAACTCGCAGCGCCGTCCGCCCTTGGCGAAAGGTACTCCACCTCCCCGACCATCGTACGCATCAGGCGGCTTATGTGGAAGGAGGGATTCACCAGGATCTTGCGCTGCCCGCGGAGCTTCTGCGCCCAGAATCCGCCCAGCGAAAGACCTACCACGAGGTCAGGCCGCTGTTCCCGGCATATGCCCTGCAGCAGCGCCAGAGCCTTGTCCGGCTCTATCGGCACGTCCGGAGCGATCACTTCGCAGGGCTTCAGGAGTATCCTGAGCGAATCGGCCATCTTGTAGGCGCCGGAAGACGCAAGTCCGTGGATGAATAGGATTTTCATTGCAGGGTCATAGTTTGCAGGCGGCCAGATATCCGGTGGACCAGGCGGCCTGGAGGTTGAATCCGCCGGTGATGGCGTCGATGTCCAGCACTTCCCCGGCGAAGAAGAGGCCTGGGTAACGACGAGATTCGAGCGAGGACGGGTCCACGGCGGAGCAGGCCACGCCGCCGGCGGTGACGAATTCGTCCTTGAAACGGCTGCGGCCGGTGATTTCATAGCAATCGGCGGTCAGCGTATTGGCAAGGCGGTTCTCCCCCTTGCGGCCGAGTTCCGCCCAGCGGATGTCCTCCCGCAGGCCGGAGCGGGTCAGCAGATGCTTCCAGCAGCGTTCGGAAAGGCCTTCGGGACGCAGCGAGGCCACCATTTTCTGCGGAGCGGCCTCCTTGGTGGCGGAGATCCAAGCGCGCACGTCGTCCTCGCCCGCAGAGAGCCAGTTTATGAGCAGGCTGCCGGCATAGCCCGAGTCGGCGAGATGGCGCGCGGCATAGGAGGATAGCTTCAGCGTCGCGGGGCCGCTCACGCCCCAGTCGGTAAGGAGCAGGGGGCCGCGGGAACGGAATTTCGTGCCCGCAAGGCTCAGCGTCGCATCTTCCACGACGGTGCCGGTGAGGGCCTTGATGCCGTCGTCGGCGAGCTTGAAAGTGAAGAGTGACGGCACGGGATCCACTATGGGGATGTCCAGCCCGTCCAGCAGGGCAAGTGCCCCGCCGCCGGTGGTCACGACAACCCGGTCGGCGCGGGCGGTGCTGCCGTCGGAGAAGGTAAGGGTGAAGCCCGGAGCGTCCGCGGGGTCTTCCGGAGCGATGCCGGCGACCCTGGCTCCGCAGCGCAGTTCCACGCCGAGCCGGCGCATCAGGTTTTCCAGGGTGCGGACTATCTGCATCGCATCCTGCGAAACCGGGAAGATGCACTGGTCGGGCTGGGCGGTCAGGCGCACGCCCTCGTGCTCCCACCAGCGGACGGTATCGGCCGGGGAAAGGGCTTCGAAGGCCCTGCGCACCAGTTTTTCGCCGCGCGGATAGGCATCGGCGAGGCGGGCGACGTCACGGAAAGTATTGGTAAGGTTGCAGCGTCCCCCTCCGGTCACGGCGACCTTCGCAAGGGGCTTGGCGCCGGCTTCGAAGACGCTGACCTGCGCATCGGGATTCCTGCGTTTCGCCTCCACCGCACAGAAGCATCCGGCGGCTCCGGCTCCTATTATGGCGATGCGGCGGGTCATCATTGCGGACGTGGGGGTCGGCGCGGGGGTCAGAATTTTTTCTGCCTCAAATGGCAGTAGGGAGTGCCTCCGGTCTTGTCGTAGTAGGACTGGTGGAAGTCTTCGGCGATCCAGAAATTCCCGGCCGGAAGCAGCAGGGTGGCCACCTCATAGCCTTTGGCCTTGAGAATGTCGATGACAGCCTGCGCCTCCGTCTTCTGCTTCTCGTCGCGCACGAAGATGCAACTGCGGTACTGCGGTCCCTTGTCGGGGCCCACGCCGTCTTCCCGGGAAGGGTCGTGCATCTCGAAGAAGACCTTGCAGAGCGTGGTGTAGTCGGTCCGGGCGGGGTCGTACTCCACCGCGACCGCCTCCACGTGATGCGTCCTGCCGGCCCGCACGTCCACGTAGCCGGGAGCCTCCTCGGGGCCGCCGGTATAGCCGGCAAGCGTCCGCAGCACGCCCGGTTCCTTGTCGAACTCGTGCTGGACGCCCCAGAAGCAGCCGCCGGCGAAGATTGCGACGCAGGCACCGTCCGCAGGCTCGTAAAGCCTGACCTTCGAGCGCCCTTCCACGGCAGCCTTCACCATCTCCAAGGCCCTTCCGTGCTTCTCCTGAAGCCTGGGATAAGCCTTGCCGCGGGCATAATTGTGCAGCAGGTCGTGGTACTTGACCTTGAGGGCGATGGGATTGCCGGAATCTATGATCCTGCGCACATAGTCGAAGTAATCCAGCGACTTGTCGTGCGTGAGCAGGGCAAGGGCGGCGACCACGCCTTCGGAAATGCCGGCTTCGCGCAAGGCGTCGAGGGACCAGCCGGTGTCTTCCACCACGTCGTGGAGGAAGCCGGCGGCCTTTTCCTCGTCGGTCTCGCCCATCAGTCCCACGGTGAGCGGGTGAAGGATGTACGGATACCCGTCCTTGTCCACCTGCCCGGCGTGGGCATCCACGGCAATCTTCAGCGCAAGGTCGATCTCGTTCATTACAGCATTACAACGCGCCTGCGAACGCGCCGGATATCGCGGCCACGATGACGGCGATCAACACCACCACATAGAAGGCCAGCAGTACTATGGTAAGGATTCCGGTGTATTTGAGCAGCGACTTCTGGTTCTTGAATGCTTCCGTGAGCTGTGCGTCGTCGTCGGACTCTACGGCGGCCTTCGCGGCCTTCAGGCTCCTGCCGAAGAAGATGAGCGGAGCGATGTACAGCGCGATCCCCACGAGGAAGGCGATTCCGAATGCGAACGCGGGAGTGTCTTCGATGGGCTCTTTTCCAAGGACCAGGAAGAGAATCGAGCACAACGCCATGAATACAAATAAGATAAGGAACACCACATACAGGAACTTGCCCCATTTGGTGGTGGTGGCAAGGAAGGACTTCGCAGTGGGTGTGACTTTGAGTTCAGGGGCTGCAGGTGCAGGCGTCGGGGTTTGGATTTCTTCCATGGTGATATAGTTTATGATCAAGTTCCGGATTGCATCATTATCACAAAGATAACAAATTTCGGGATTATCGTGGCCCCTGCCGCGGGCGAATGGAAGTTGGGGCGCGGGGCACCGCTGAAGGCCCTCCTCGCGCCCGGTTGCCGAACTACCTGGCATTCCTGGCACCCCGTTCTTCGCGCGCGTTTCAGGCAAAAATGCGCGCGTCGGAGCACCACAACCTGCTTTTCGCGCGCGTTTCAGGCAATAGTGCGCGCATTCCAGCTCCTCAACCCTACATCCGCGCGCGATTCAGGCGAAAATGCGCGCGTCGGAGCACCACAACCTGCTTTTCGCGCGCGTTTTAGGCAATAGTGCGCGCATTCCAGCTCCTCGACCCCTCATCCGCGCACGTTTCAGGCGAAAATGCGCGCATCGGAAGCGATATGCCCGGAATGAACCGGAGAGCGCGGCTTCAGGAGCGAGGTGATGCCCCGCAGGCGGGACCGTCAACCCTCATTTCAGGTCCCGGCTACGGGGCATTGCCTTGCGAAAATGCATCCCGGCCGCAGGGCATTGCCTTGCGAAGATAATTCGCAGCGGCCGGCAACTGTAGGAGGCGGGGAGCAGCCGGCAACTGTGGAAGGCGTCGAATGGATATCGCTGAATATTAATTGATTACGAACATCAACCCCGGCAAATTCGCCCTGGTCGAATGATATAAATCACTGATTACCATGCCGATGCATTCGACGGCTTGATGAAGCGGCCGGCATGGCTGGATGATATAATTCCATTTTTTACTATCTTTAGACCCCTGAAAACAGTTAGCGGCGTACTACCATGAATCTCTACATCCCCAAGAACTACAGGAATATCCTCGGCGACCAGGAAGCCACCGAGAAGGCCATCAAGAGCGTGAAGGACATGTTCCAGGACAACCTTTCCGCCCAGCTCGCATTGCTGCGCGTCACCGCCCCGATGGTGGTGCTCTCCGGCACCGGCATCAACGACGAACTCAACGGCGTGGAGCGCCCGGTCAACTTCCCCATCAAGGACATGCAGGAGCGCAGGGCCGAGGTCGTGCACTCGCTCGCCAAGTGGAAGAGACTGAAACTCAAGGAGATGAGCATCGCTCCCGGGCGAGGCATCTACACCGACATGAACGCCCTCAGGCCGGACGAGGAACTGGACAACATCCACTCCATCTACGTGGACCAGTGGGACTGGGAGAAGGTCATCCGCAAGGAGGACCGCAACCTCGCCTTCCTCAAGCGTACCGTCCAGCGCATCTACGAAGCCGTCAAGGTCACGGAGAACAAGCTCTTCGTGGAATTCCCCCAGATCGTGCCCGAGCTCCCGGACGAGATCAAGTTCATCCACAGCGAGGAACTCGTGCAGATGTACCCCGGACTCGGCCCCAAGGAAAGGGAGAATGCGATCGTGGAGAAATACGGCGCCGTGTTCATCATAGGCATAGGCGGCGTGCTTTCAGACGGCAAGGCCCACGACGGCCGCGCCTCCGACTACGACGACTGGAGCACCCCCAACGAAGACGGCTACCTCGGCCTCAACGGCGACCTGCTCGTGTGGAACAACGTCCTCGGCAGGGCCTTCGAGCTTTCGAGCATGGGCATACGCGTGGACGAGACCGCACTGCGCAAGCAGCTCGCAATCAAGGGCGAAGAATACAAGGCTGAGCTGCTGTTCCACAGGCAGCTGCTCGCCGGCGAACTCCCCTACACCATCGGCGGCGGCATAGGCCAGTCCCGCCTCTGCATGTACCTCCTGCGCAAGGCCCACATCGGCGAGATCCAGAGCAGCCTCTGGCCCGAGGAGATGCGCGAGGCCTGCGAACTCGCCGGAATACAACTGGTATAGAGCCTGTCAACCGGCAATCCTTCCCCGCAATGAAATCATACCGTCTGTCCTCATTCCTCATCGCCCTTGCACTGCCCTTCACGGCGGCGGCACAGGGGGACAAACCCAACCTGCCCTGGGCGGACATTTCCGGCCAGGAAGAACGCCAGGTCGTCATCGCGGCCGGCACCCCGGAACTCTATAACGGCCACCCGACCACGGTCCTGATGGAGGACGGGAAGACGATGGTGTGCTCCTGGTCGAACGGCCACGGCGGAGCGGCTGCGTTCCTCGCGTTCAGCAGGGACGGAGGCCTCCACTGGAAGGTAAAGGCCGCACCCGCGGAGTGGGACGGACTGATCAACTGCCCCAGCCTGTACCGGCTTTCGGACAAGGCGGGCAAGGAGCGGCTGTTCGTGTTCGCCACCATGGACACGGGGCGGGAATACCGCAATATGGGCTACTCCTACAGCGAGGACGGCGGCAGGACCTGGACCCGCGCCAAGGACCTCGGGATGCCCTGCATAATGGCATTCACCAGCATCATCCGCCTGGAAAACGGCGATTTGCTGGGGATGTACCACCGCGGTTTCTCCGAGCAGGACAGGAATCCCCTGAGGCTGTGGCAATCCGTCTCCCACGACGGCGGCCTGAGCTGGGACGAGCCCGTCCTGGCCGGCGAGATGGAAGGCCGCTCACCCTGCGAACCCTGCGTTTTCCGTTCGCCGGACGGGAAGACGCTCATCTGCCTCGCAAGGGAGAATCAGCGCAAGGGCTGCTCCCTGTTCATGGGATCGAAGGACGAAGGAAAGACCTGGACGACGCTGCGCGAAGCCCCCTGGGGCGTCACCGGCGACCGTCACGTGCTGCGCTACCTTCCCGACGGACGCATCATCTGCGTCTTCCGCGACATGGCGCCCCTCAGCCCCACCAAAGGCCATTTCGTGGCCTGGGTCGGGACCTACACGGACCTGACTTACGGATTGTCCGGACAGTACCGCGTCAAGCTCCTGCACAACTACGCAGGATGGGACTGCGGCTACCCCGGCCTCGAGATCCTCCCGGCACCATCGTCGCCACCACCTACCTGAAATACCACCCCGGCCCGGAAAAACACTCTGTGGTCAGCGTGAGATTCCGGGCCGAGGAACTGGATGCGTTGTTCTGATTATTCTTTGACCGGACGTACTGAATGCCCGGCGCAGCGGTAGAAGCCGGCCGTGCGGGAGATGGTTGATGAAAAATAGAACTCCCAGGCTTTGGAGGACTCACTCTCATAAAGCTTCGCCGACCAATAATGACCGATGGATCCGGCACCGTAATTGTTGGCACCGTCTACCCCACCGGCCGCCGGCAGGAAGATGCTGTTGGAGTTCGTGGTACTTGCCACCCTGTAGCCGTTCACGCCGTTCAGCGTGGTCCAGGTCCAGGTGCAGTTTTTCTTCAATTCCAGCCACATGGCTTCTGTAGGAATACGCCAACTGCTGCTCCAGGCCAGCACAGCCGCATCGTCGTCTCTGTCGAGGACGAGCTTGTTGTCCACGGTACCATAAGTCGCAGTAGCTACGTATTTGGAGAACGGACCGTTTGCGCTTGACCCGAATGCATATGTCGACCAGGAATAATCATCCTTCGGAGCTGTTTCTCCCCAGGCGAAAAACCGGCCATATTCTTCAGGCGCGTGAGCACCCACATTGAACGAAGCCCACTTCCTGCCGCTGGGAAGGCCGAGATCGACGGCCTCCGGCTCCACTACGGTAACGGTACAGCTTGCAGTATATCCTCCGTCGACCGTGGTGACGGTGATGGTTGCCGTTCCGGGAGCGAGACCACGTATCTTCCCCTCGCCATAGATGTATCTGTCGAACAGCATGACCACGCTGGGATTGCTGCTCGTCCAGGTCAGGGTAGGGACGTGCACAAGCGACGGAGTCAGTGTTGCGGTCAGGTCGGCATCTTCAAGGACAGCCAAAGTCAGTTCGGTCCTGTCGAGCGCTACGGACGTGACGTGCTGCGTGTTGCTGACAGGACGGATCGCAAGCCCCCTCTCGCGGTTGGCCATGTTCGTCACAAGAACATTGCCGGAAGAAATATTGGTGCACAGCGCCTGATGAGCGCGGGTCGGGATAAGCGACGAAGACCAATAGAAGCCATTACCGGTGGACACGAAGTCACCATTGTACCGATAGCCGGTGACAGGCAGGAAAATGCTGTTCGAGTTCGTGGTACTTGCCACGTTGTAGCCATCCTTACCGTCCACCGTAGTCCATGTCCAGGTGCAGTTCTCCTTCAATTCCGCCCATTCGTCCGCGTTCGGGATCTGCCATTCGCCGCCCCAGTTCACGGATGCGGCATCATCTTCCGTCTCCAGGATCAGCTTATTGTCCGGTGCGCTGACATATGTCGACGACGTCGTGGTGTATTTCGTATACTGGTGGCCGGAGCCTGCCCACAACGAATATGACTCCAAGTTATAGGAGTTCTCCTGCGGAGCCGTCTCGCCCCAGGCGAAATAATCGCCGACATCCTCCGGATCGTCGGCACCCAGGTTGAGAGATGCCCATTTTACTCCGGAAGGAAGGCCGAGATCCACGGGCACCACATCGGGCATCACATTGAGGAGACAGACGGCAGTGTACCCGCCGTCGACCGAAGTAGCGGTGATTGTTGCCGTTCCATGGTGGAATCCGCGAATCCTCGCGTTTGTGCCGGAGATAGAAACCACATCTGCAACGACGGGGTCGCTGCTAGTCCAGGTAATGGTCGGATTGTGAACGACTGACGGAGTCAGTGTCGCATTCAGCTCAAAATCTTGGCCGGTTGTCAATGTCACCCAGCTCATATCGAGCGCTACGGACGAGACGTGCTGCGTATTGCAAACCGGTCGGACTGCAAGGCCCCTTTCGCGTGCAGATATGCCCTGCATAGTAACGTTGATGGACGAGACATTTGCGCACATCGCCTGGGAAGGATTGGCTTCCCTGAGCGAGGAGGACCAGTAAGCGCCGTGGGTGTCGGCTGCTGTGCTTGAAGTTCCGTTCATGTAGCCGGTGACAGGCAGGAAAATGCTGTTCGAGTTCGTGGTGCTTGCCACATTGTAGCCGTCCACCCCGTTCAGCGTAGTCCAGATCCAGGTACAGTTCTCTCTCAGTTCCGCCCACTCGTCCGCGTTCGGAGTCACCCAGTCGCCGCCCCAGTTCACGGATGCGGCATCGTCTTCCGGATCAAGAATGACTATTCCGTCAGGCGTTTCACCTTGAGGACAAGAATATGGAGTAGTGCTGTATTTGGTATACCGGTGGCCGGAGCCTGCCCACAATGAATACCTATCCAGGCTGTAGTTGCCCTTCGGAGCCGTCTCGCCCCAGGCGAGGAAGTATCCGGTTTCTTCAGGCTGAGCGGCGCCCACGTTGAACGTCGCCCACTTCAGGCCGGAAGGAAGGCCGAGGTCCACGGCCTCGGGATCGGCCAGCACGACCTCGAGCGGAGCCATGCGCCTGATGCTGCTGCGCTTGATTTCCAGGCTTGAGTTCAATACTTTGCTGACACGCCTCCCATGGTCATCAGTAATGGTCACGGAGAATCCGGCGGAGAATGTCGTCGGGGGCACCACCATAAAGAACTCCGTGTAGGCGGAGGCGCTCGAGCCGATGGCGACCGGCGGGTTGCAGACGAGGGTTATCTCCTTCGTCGCAGTGCCGGACATCGTGATCTTCGGAAGGCTGTCCAGCGCAATCGGGATCGTGCCCTCGCCGGCGATCAGCTCGTTGTTGTTGCCCTTCAGGGTTATGGAAGAGACATTGACACCGTCGCCGTACAACTTGAACGAGAGGAATCCGCCCACGTTCTTGAAACTGAAAGTGGGATTGGCCGAAACACCGATCATGGTGTTCGCACCCCGTCCGAAGGAATTCGCAGCATATTTCTGCACGGCCGGGAGCGTGAGCGTCATCACGCCCTCGTTGCTTATCGCGACCGATCCGTCATACGGGTACACGGCGCAATAGAAGTCCAGATCGTTGCCGGTTCCCACATGCGTGGTAAGGCGATCGAAATAGCCGGAATTGGCTCCATCCACTCCGGTGAACCCCCACATCTCGTTGAGAGTCATCTGGTTGAAGAAGGAGATGGTGTCATTGGCATTCCAAAGCACCCTAAGATTGGCATCCGCATAGACCTTGGTGTCCGCCGACACCGGCTGCTCGATGGATGCATATACCCTGATGCCGGAAGCGGCATCAGCAGACTGGGTTTCGGTTACATCGATGCTGTATTGCTCGCACCCTGCGGCAATCAACATCAGCAGGCCTGCAAGGCCGATAAGTTTCTTCATATCGGGTATAGATTTGATTACCAACTTGATTACTAAGTCCAGGGAATGTCCGGATCATCACCGCCACCGATGCTTTCGTTAGAACCGGTGAGCATCTCGCTTTCAATCAGAGCAACGATTTCCACCTCCGGGGCGGAGTAGTCGGGAAGAGGTTCTTTGAAGTACGTTTTCATCAGTTTTTTTGAAGATTACCATCAAAATTAGGCATTAATTGGGAAATATCAAACCTGGGGAAGGAATAGGCTGCGTACAAAAAATGACCGCCGCTTGATTCACATCAGGCGACGGCCGCAATTCTAACCTAAAATTTAACCTATGAAAAAACTATTCGACTGATTTAATAGCAAGACGCGTGCCAGAAAATGACACGCGTCGCAAAAAATTGGGATAAATTACTCTATTTCTTAAAAGTGGTATCCGCAGGTTCGGCTTTCTCCGCTTCGGCGGCCGGCGCGGGCTTCTGCTCGACTATCTTGATGCCGACGATGCGTACGGGCCTGCGGGGGCAGTCGCGCTCGTCCACCGGGGTCTTGGCGATCTTGTCGATCACGCCGAAGCCGTCGATGGTCTCGCCGAAGATGGTGTACTGGCCGTCAAGCCCAGAGCAGGCGACGGGGTCCTGGACGATGTAGAACTGCGAGCCGCTGCTCTCCCTGAGCGGGTTGGCGGCATCGCCGCGGCGGGCGGCGGCAAGGGCGCCCTTCTTGTGGGAGAACTGGGGGACGATCTCGGCGGGGATGTTGTAGCCCGGGCCGCCGGTGCCCCACTTGGCCTTCTCATTGGCATTCTTGGTCAGGGGATCGCCCACCTGAATCATGAAGCCGTCTATCACGCGGTGGAAGAGGATTCCGTTATAGAACCCGCTGAGCGCGAGCTTGCGGAAATTGTCGCGGTGCTTCGGGGTTTCCTTATAGAGCCTCACGCGTATGGTGCCGGCGGTGGTGATGATGTCGAAAACCGGCTCCTCAGCCTCCGTGGCGGCCTTTTTTGCAGCGGCAGCGGCAGCCTTCTGCGCTTCTTCGGCCTCCTTGGCCGCGGCCTGGGCGGCAGCGATGGAATCGGCGCGGGCTATCGAATCGGCACGGGCCTTTGCAGCCGCAGCCGCAGCCTTTTTGGCCTCGTTCCCGCCGCAGGAGCCCAGGATGGAAACGGACATCAGCAGGGCCAGCACCGGAAGCAGGCAAACGCTTGATTTAAAAACAGTTCTCATATCAATTCTTCTTTTTTATGGTTACGTAGATGAATGCGCAGTATGCCAGCAGCAGGACGGTGCCGCCGGCCATCATCAGCCAGGACGGCAGTTCGCGGCCGAGCCATGACGGCAGCAAATACAGGCAGTAGAACGCCGCCGCCAGCAGCACGTAGAGCAGGATGGTCTTCCAGTCGTAAGGCACCGGGAAGCGCCTGCGGCCGATCAGGAAGCTCAGCAGCATGGACACGCCGTAGCCCGCGAATCCGCCCCACGCGCAGGCCCAGTAGCCGATACGGGGGACGAAGATGACGTTGACGGCGATCATCACCGCGACGCCGATGGCGCTGATGACGGCCCCCCACCAGGTCTGGTCGCTGAGTTTGTACCAGAACGACAGGTTGAAATAAACGCCCATGAATATCTCCGCCATCATCACGATGGGGATGACGCCGAGGCCTTCGCGGTAGCCTGCGCCCACGAAATGCTGGAGCACCGGCATATAGAACACGACCGCCAGGAACGCCAGCATCGTGAAGATGATGAAGTACTTCATCCCGTCCGCAAGCGTCTCGGGGCTGTTCCTGTCGCGGCTGCCGTTGAAGACTATGGGCTCGTAGGCATATCTGAACGCCTGGGTGAGCAGGCTCATTATCATCGCTATCTTCACGCAGCCGCCGTAGATGCCGAGCTGCACCATCCCCTCCTCTCCCGGAATGAGCCAGGGCAGGAGGATCTTGTCGGCCACCTGGTTCAGCACGCCCACGAGGCTCAGGAGCAGCAGCGGCCAGGTGTATCGCAGCATCTCCTTCGCCAGCTCCTTGTCGAAGCCGTAGGCGATTCCCTTGATCTGGGGGATGAACAGCAGGGTAACCAGGGTGGTGCAAATCAGGTTGGCTACGAAGATGAGACCCACGCCGTGGTTGAAATAGACGAAGGTGTCGTGCAGCGCCGGGATCCTGTCCATCACCAGGAAGATGAAGAGGTTGAGCAGGATGCTCGGAATGATGAAGCAGAACTTCAGCATCATGAAGCGCACCGGCCTGTGCTGCTGCCTCAGGCGGGAGAACATTATGGCCTGGAACGCATCCTGCGCCGTGATCAGCGCGAAGATGCCTATGTATTCGGGATGCTGCTCATAACCCATCGCGCCGGCGATCGGGTTCAGGAAGACGAACACCAGCACGACGAACAGCGCCGACACGGAGCCGACCATCCGCAGGGCGTTGCTGTAGACCATTTTGTCGTCCTGCCCCTCCTTGCCGCCGAAGCGGAAGAGGGTGGTCTCCATCCCGAAGGTCAGCAGTGCCAGGAACAGCGCGGTGTAGGCGTAGAGGTTCGTGACTATGCCGTAGCCTCCGCTCTCCGCGGCAATCTTGTATGTATAAAGCGGGACCAGCAGGTAGTTCAGGAAACGGCCTACGATGCTGCTCATGCCATAGATGGCGGTGTCCTTGAGCAAAGACTTCAGATTCATGTCACAAATATATAAAAAAACAAGGCCGGAATCGCTTCCGGCCTTGACATTATCCGCTGACTGCGACTAGTCGCTGAGAGAGCAGCGCTTGAACACGACGACCTTCGCGTCTTTGTCGACTGCCTCCATGGCGGCCTTTACGGAACGCTTGTCGTCTGCCATCTGGTACTCCTGCTCCTCAAGGGTCTGCTCCTTGAAGAACTTGGCGAGACGGCCGTTGGCGATGTTCTGGACCATCTGCTCGTTGAGCGTGGCCATCTTCTCCTCACCTACGGTCTTGATGATCTCGCGTGCCTTGTCGGCCTGCTCCTGGGTGAGCCAACCCTTTGCGGTGTTGGACTCGATGTGAGCATCGCTGTCGACGTGGGCGGGGTTGATGCCGGCCTTCTTGAGGGCTGCGTCAACTGCCTTCTGCACGAGTTCCTCCTTGGTCTTCTGAACTGCAACTGCGAGCTCGTTGGCGACGGTCTCGGCAGGGCAGTCTTCCTTGGAGATGGAAACAGGGTTCATGGAAGCGACCTGCATGGCGACACCCTTTGCAATCTCCGCGGGAACCTCCTTGTTGAAGCCTACGAGAGCACCGAGCTTGCCGGTGATCTTGTGGATGTAGGCGCAGATGAAAGGAGCCTCTACGAGAGCGTAATAGCAAAGGACGTGCTTCTCGCCGGTCTTTCCGGTCTGAGCCTCGACTGCCTCTGCGACAGTGTAGCCGTCAGCCATCTTGCAGGCCTTGAGTGCCTCAAGGTCGGCGGGAAGATTGGCGATGGCCACGTCTGCGATGGCGTCAGCGAGGTTCTGGAAATCGGAGTTGCGTGAAACGAAGTCAGTCTCGCATCCGAGACATACAAGGATAGCCTTGGTACCTTCGATGCGTGCCTTCACCGCACCCTCGGAAGTCTCGCGGTCAGCCCTCTTGGCTGCGACGAGCTTACCCTTCTCGCGGATGATTCCGATGGCCTTGTCGAAGTCGCCCTGAGCTTCCTCGAGGGCCTTCTTGCAGTCCATCATGCCGGCGGCAGTCATCTTGCGTAACTTCATTACGTCTGCTGCTGTGATTGCCATAACTTGATAACTTTTTTATTGAATGGAACTTCTACTCGGCTTTTGCCTCTTCTGCTGCGGGAGCGGCAGGAGCTTCCTCGGCTGCAGGAGCCTCGGCGGCCTCGGCGGCCTTGGTGCTCTTGCGAGCGCGGAGCTTCTTGGTTGCAGGTGCCTTCTCGGCTGCCTCCTCTGCGGGAGCTTCCTTGTCCTTCTCGAGCTTGCGCTCCTCAAGACCTTCCTGGATGGCTGCACAAAGGGCGTTCATGATGCACTCGATGGACTTTGCAGCGTCGTCATTTGCCGGAATCACATAATCAATAGGTGTGGGATCGCAACATGTATCAACCATTGCGAATACCGGGATGTTGAGACGGTTTGCTTCCTTCACGGCGTTGGCTTCCTTCTGGACGTCAACTACGAAGAGTGCTGAAGGGAGGCGGCTCATGTCACGGATGGATCCGAGGTTCTTCTCGAGCTTGGCCCTCTGGCGGTCGACCTGGAGACGCTCACGCTTTGCGAGCTTCTCGAAGGTGCCGTCTTCCTTCATCTTGTCGATTGTGCTCATCTTCTTGATGGCCTTGCGGATCGTCGGGAAGTTGGTGAGCATACCACCTGCCCAGCGCTCGGTCACTGAAGGCATGCCTACTGCGGCGGCCTTCTCGGAGACAATATCCTTAGCCTGTTTCTTGGTTGCCACGAAGAGGATCTTACGGCCTGACTTTGCAAGCATCTTCATTTCCTCAGCGGCTTCGTCTATCTTGACGACGGTCTTGTGCAGGTCGATGACGTGGATTCCCTTCCTCTGGTCGAAGATGTACGGGGCCATCTTGGGGTTCCACTTGCGGGCGAGGTGTCCGAAGTGAACGCCTGCATCAAGCAATTCTTGGAAATTTGTTCTAGACATTGTTTTGTTTGTTTCTAATCTGTTTTGATCTATCCCGCCGGCATTCCGCCGTCCGGGCTCTTTTCTTCAATCCCCGGGTAGTGACCTTGTCAATCCCGGAAATTTTCCGCAGACCGGCAACTTTCCATAATCATAATGATCATAAAGGGGAAAGTTTGGGAACCGGCCCGTGCCGTAAATACAACGGTAATACTAACGCTTGCTGAACTGGAAGCGCCTACGTGCACCAGGCTGACCCGGCTTCTTACGCTCGACTTCACGTGCGTCGCGGGTAAGGAATCCGGCTGCCTTGAGCGTAGAACGATATGCTTCCTTGTCCACCTCACAGAGGGCGCGTGAGATACCGAGACGGATGGCCTCTGCCTGACCCTTGATGCCGCCGCCATCGACGGTGATCTTGGTGTCGAACTGACCTTCGGTCTTGGTGACCTCGAACGGCTGGTTCACGATGTAACGGAGGGACTCGAGGGAGAAATAGTTCTCGAGTTCGCGGCCGTTCACGAGGACCTTGCCGGTACCGGGAGTGAGATAAACGCGAGCTACAGCTGCCTTACGTCTTCCAAGGGCGTGTGTCTGTTCCATTTGCTCTGTTTAAATTTCGTCCAACTTGATTGTCTTAGGGTTCTGTGCCTGATGCGGATGCTCCGGACCTGCGTAAACGTACAGGTTGCCGAGGAGGTCGTCACCAAGGCGTGTCTTGGGGAGCATACCCTTCACTGCTCTCCTGACAAGTTCTTCGGGCCTCTTCTCGAGGATCTCCTTCGGAGTCGTGAAACGCTGTCCACCGGGATATCCGGTGTAACGTACGTAAACACGGTCGGTCATCTTCTTGCCGCTGAGGGTAACCTTCTCGGCGTTGACCACGATGACGTTGTCACCGCAATCCACGTGGGGAGTGTAGCCTGCCTTGGTCTTGCCACGGAGGACAAGGGCAACGCGGGATGCAAGACGACCAAGAGCGAGATCTGTCGCGTCAATGACCACCCAATTCTTGTCTACAGTCGCTTTGTTAAGCGAAACCGTTTTGTAGCTAAGTGTGTCCACTGTCTTGATCTTTAAATAGTTAATATAAAAAATTGCGATCCCTACACAAAATAGGGGTCGCAAAGGTAAGTATTTTTTTGCGGATTACAAAACCCTGCTCCGCAAAACTTATGCGATGAAATTCGCCTGGACGAAAGCGTTGACTGCAACGGCCGCGAAAACGAGGCAGATGATTGCTGCCACGATGATGCCGATGACCTTCACCCTCTTGAACCAGGTCTGTCCGTTCCAGCCGATGGTCTGGAACATGCTCCAGAAACCGTGGCACAGGTGGAGGAACAGGAAGAAGAACCATACGAGGTAGAGTGCGAGGACCCACCAGTTCTTGAACGTGGCCATAAGGAGGAGGTACGGGTCGTTCTCGAAAGTGCCGATGCCGAACATCTCCGGGAGCTGCATCTTGGCCCAGAAGTGGGTGAGATGGAAGCAGATGAAGCCGAGGATGACGATGCCGAGGACGAGCATGTTGCGTGCGGACCAGGAATCGGTGGCAGCCTTGCTGGCAACCTCGTAGCGCTTCACACCGCCACGGGCCATCACGTTCTTGACAGAAAGCCAGATACCGTATCCGATGTGGACCAGGAAGCCGAGCGCAAGGATGGGGACCATGATGCTGATGACCGGAGTGGACATGAAGTCGCATCCGAGCTTGAAGAGTCCGTCTCCCGCGGAGAAGAGTTTTTCGTCAGCGGCAACCACGCCGAACTTTCCGGTGAAGGAATCGATCACCGAGAAGAAGTTGATGGTTGCGTGGAGAAGCAGGAAGATGATGAGGAATGCACCAGACACCGCCTGGATGAACTTCTTTCCGATGGATGAATTGAATATGAACATTTGGTTAGGATTAATCTGCTTTAGACTGCAAATATAAGCCGAATCTTGCAAGTTTCATAATTTTGGGATATTTTTGTTTTCCGACCAAACCCATAAGGTGAAATGTACAAAAGAGTCCTTCTGAAACTCAGCGGAGAGAGCCTCGGCGGCCCTTCCGGAAAGGGAATCGACGAGACCAGCCTCGTCCGTTACGCACACGAAATCGTGGAAGCCGTCAAGGCGGGCCACCAGGTTGCCGTGGTCAACGGCGGCGGCAACATCTTCCGCGGGCTCCAGGGCGTGGGCAAGGGATTCGAGAGGGTCACGGGCGACCGCATGGGCATGCTCGCGACCGTCATCAACTCCATCGGACTCGCGATGGCCATCAGGGACGAGGGCGTCAAGGCTGAGGTCTTCACCGCCACACCGATGGAACCGATGGCACGCTACTACACCCGCGAGGCCGCCATCAAGGTCCTTGAGGAGGGCGGCGTGGCGCTCATCGCCGGCGGCACCGGCAACCCCTATTTCACCACGGATTCCGGCGCAGCGCTCAGGGCGATGGAGATAAATGCCGACGCCCTGCTGAAAGGCACGAGAGTTGATGGGGTGTACACCGCCGACCCCGAGAAGGACCCCACCGCTACCCGCTACGAGGAACTGACGTTCTCCAAAGCGCTCGCCGACAAGCTCAAGGTGATGGATATGACGGCATTCGCGCTCTGTGAGCAGGGCCCCATGCCCATCATAGTCTTCAACGTGGAGCAGGACGGCAACCTCGCCAGGCTGCTCGCAGGGGAGAAGGTCGGCACGCTCGTGCACGCGTGACGCTATTATTATTGACTGAAACTAAAACCAACGGAAAGATATGCTTACAGAAAGAGCTAAAGAAATCCTCAACGCATCCGAGGTGAAGATGAAGGATGCGATCAACTTCCTCGAGGAAGACCTCAAGACCTACCGTATCGGCAAGGCCAACCCCGCCATTTTCAATGGCATCAACGTGGATTACTACGGAACCCCCGCCCCCATCCACCAGGTGGCGGCCATCTCCGCACCCGACGCCAAGACCCTCACCATACAGCCTTGGGAGAAGACCATGATCGCCAAGATCGAGAAGGCCATCATGGACGCCAACATCGGCCTGACCCCGCAGAACAACGGCGAGATCATCCGCTGCACCGTCCCTGCCCTCACCGAGGAGCGCCGCCGCGACCTCATCAAGAAGGCCAAGATGACCGGTGAGAATTCCAAGATCGTCGTCCGCAACGCCCGCCGCGACGCGGTGGACCAGCTCAAGAAGGCCCAGAAGAACGAAGGCCTTTCCGAGGACACCGAGAAGGAGGCCGAGGAGGAGGTCCAGAAGATCACCGACAAGAACATCAAGAGGATCGACGAGATCGTCGCTGCGAAGGAGAAGGAAATCCTTACCGTCTAGCCCCGCGATATGAAAGCAGGGATCATCGTAGCGATGCAATCCGAATACGACGCACTCCGGGAAGCCGGGGTTGCGTCGGTTGTTTTGTCCGGTATCGGCAAGGCGTCTGCCGCAAGGGCGGCCACCGAACTGATACTGACGGAGCATCCGGACTGCATAATCAATTCAGGCGTCGCCGGCGGCCTGAAGGATTTCATCGTCAAGGCCGGAGACGTGGTCATAGGATCTGAAGTCGCCTACCACGACGTGTGGTGCGGCGAGCCCAACGAGCGCGGACAGGTGCAGGGCCTCCCTTCGAGGTTCCCGGCCGACCCGGTGCTGCTCGCGAAAGCCACCGCGCTGGCTGCGTCCAGGGAGTGGCCCGTGACCATCCACACCGGCCTCATCGCATCCGGCGACCAGTTCTACATCAGCCGCGAGGAGGATGCCAGGATACTGAGCGTACGGCCCGATGCGCTTGCGAGCGATATGGAGTCCGGGGCGATAGCGCAGACCTGCCACCACTACGGTGTGCCGTTCCTGAGCATACGCTCCATCAGCGACACCCACCTCACCGAGGAGGAGATGAGGACCACCTACGCCAATTTCTGGCCCAACCTGGCCAAGAATTCCTTCGCCTTCCTCAAGGCGCTTACAGATTCATTATAAAGGAGTTGCGGCCGGAGCGGGACCGGCTAGAAAAGATATCCCGCCAGGAAGATCACCGACTCGTTGTGGAGGCCGGTGATTTTTTTGATGTTGCCTCCGGCGATGTTGCAGAAGCCGTACTCATAACGCACGCTCAGGCGCACCCTGCGGGCGATTTCCGCGCTCAGGCCTCCCCCGGCGCCATAGTCCAGCGGCTTCGCCACCGCGAAGGAGCCGGTGCTGAAATAAGGGAAACGGCCGGCTTCGTTCAACGTGCTGCCGGAGATGCCGTATGCGACATACCCTCCCCCTTCCAAGGAGAGCCTGAAAGAAGGCAGGATGAGCACGGAAAGCGACAGCGTGAGCGGCACTTCGATGTAGGTGGAGGAGTATTTGTTGTTGAAGAGGTCCTTGTCGTAGCCGCCGCGGGTCACCAGGTTGAAGCCGGACTCGGCCGCAACGCCGCTCAGCAGATAATAGCGCACGCCTGCACCGGCGGCATAACTGTCCACCGGACCCATCCAGACGCGCGTTTTGCCGGAAATGTAGTTCATCCTGGACACTCCCGCACCGGCGTGCACGTCGAGGCAAAGCCGCGTCTCCGCGGGCGCGAAAGGCGATGCCGGACCGGCGGCGCTCCGGACGGAAACGGGGGCCTGGGCGGCCGCTGCTGCCGAAATGAGCAGCGCCAG
>CADAFW010000036.1 GCA_902787295.1 uncultured Bacteroidia bacterium | reverse complement strand
TCACCGGCCCACCAGTTGATGGTTCCGGTGACCGTGGTTCCGGCCATTCCGGTGATGTTGACCACGAGTCCGTTGTCGGATTCCTTCCAGATGCTGTCGTCCCAGACCCAGCTCTTCTCTATGGGGCTGATGAATGCGGGATCCGCGGAGCCGCCATAGACCCAGAGGCCGAAGTTGGCGTTGTCGCCATAGACGTTGTAGTTGCCTGAAAGGCCTTCGAGCGGGCTCGGCTCCTGGAATTCGCCGGTGTACTCGAATATCATCACGTAGTTGTGCGGGCCGTGCACGAAGCGGTCGATGTCGGTCCAGGGCTGGCTGTTGTCGCCGTCTCCGGAGAGCGCGAAATCGAACGCGATGCAGCCTTCCTCGATGGTCCGGAGCTTGGCCCCGTCCTCGCCATAGACGTCCACGCCGTACTTGTAGGTGCCGGGCGTGAGCAGTTTGGCGGCCGCGCCGTTGTCGAAGGTGACCATGTTGGTGGCCACGTCGATGACGAATTCCGTGGTCTCGTGAGGCATCAGGCCGTAGAAGATGCTGAGGTCGGGTTCATCTCCCTTCCATTTGCAGTTCCAGTATTCGCCGTCCTCGCCGGGGCTGTATTTCACGGTGCCCTTGACCGTAGTGGCGGTGACTTCGGTCACGTTGAGGCTCAGGCAGTTGTCGGACTCCTTCCAGATGCTGTCGTCCCAGTCCCAACTCTTGTCGATGGGGCTGACGAATGCCGGGTCGGCGGTGCCGCCGTACACCCAGAGGCCGAAGGTGGTGTTGTCGCCGTAGACGTTGTATTCGCCCTTGAGGGTGGTGTAGTCGAAGTCGCCGGGTTCGGGTTCGTCCGGTTCGTCCGGTTCGGGATCATCCGGTTCGGGGTCGGGAGCGACGTATTCCTCGGTGGTCTTCGCGGAATCGGGGACTCCGCCTTCCACCTTCTCTATCTCGATATAGAGGCGGCGCGGGTTGCTGACGATCACTCCGTAGTCGTTCCAGGGGTTGTCCCAGTCGTCCTTGCCGCTGAGGGTGAAGTAGAATGCGGTGTTCTCGAGGGTGAGCGTGATGACCGGGGTGTTGGGCAGCTCGATGCTCTGGGGCTCGACAATCTCGCAGACGGTCTGCGTGCCGTCCTCCGCGGTGAAGGTCAGCGTGCCGAAGTTATAGTCCCTGACCCAGGTGCTGACTCCCATAGGGAGCTTCCTGTAGTTGGCGGAGAGGTCAATGGCCTTGCCGGTCGCGGACTTCTCGGCCGCATAGACGAAGCCGCAGTTGTGGGCGTCCTCGCCTGCCCAGTTGTAGCACTTGCCGGTGGTGTTGCCGTCGGGAGTGACCTCCTCGAACACAATTTCCAGGTAGTTGTCCTGCTCGGCGAGTATGCCGCGTCCGGCGCTGTCGTCGAAGTTGGCGGACTTGTTGTACAGGTCGTACAGCTTGGTGCAGTCATAGACGGGGCCGGTGCCGCCCCAGAGCCACAGGTGCTTGATCTTGTAGACGCCTCCGATGCTTTCCCTGAAGGCGGTCATGTCAATTGAATAGACCCTGGTCTCGCCCGCGACCGAGGTCACGGTGATGGTGGGTTCGGCCACCGTGAAGTCGAAACTGTCCCCGCTCTTGACGGAGCACTGCGACTTGTAGGAGGTGGTGATGGCCTCGATCTTCACCTTGGAAAGGTCTTCGATGGCGTCCGCGGCGAGGGTGACGGTGACCTTGCCGGCCGCCCCGTCCTCGTTCTCTATCACGGCGCCTCCCGCCTGGCCTTCGAACTTGATGCTGAGGATGGAGCGCTCGTGGTTCCAGTCGCCCTTCTCAACCTCTGCCCAGGGGTCCTTGATGCAGGAAGATGCCAATGCGGCTATTCCCGCTGCGAGGAGAATGTATCTGAATGCTTTCATTGTTCCTGTCCGTTAAAGATTGGGGTTGAGGTCGGTTTCGAGGGACGGGATGGGGTAGAACACGAGTTCTTCCGCGGAATAACCCTTCTCCCTCGCTTCGGTGATGTCGGTGTGCAGCTTGTTCCAGCGACGGAGGTCGTAGCAGCTGTCACCCTCGTAGGCGAGTTCGAACTTGCGCTCGTTGAACACGGCCTTCCTGAAGTCCTCGGTGCTCAGGCCGGCGGCGAGTTCGCCGAGGCCCGCGCGCTTGCGGATGTAGTTCACGAGTTCGTATGCCTTCGCGGTGGGACCGGCGGCCTCGGCGTAGACGAGCGCGACGTCGGAGTAGCGGAGGAGGAACGGCTTGGTGGAGGTCTTGTCGCCGGCGAAGTGCGGGTCGATGAACTTCCTGCAGAACGGATAGGTGAGCTTGCCGTTCTCGGTGGAAGCCACCACGTTGCCGTCGGCGTCATACACCTTGTCCACTATGAGCCAGTCGTGGCGCAGGTCGCCGCTCTCGAAGCTGTTGTAGAAACTGATGCTGGTCTGGTACTCGCTCCATCCGTCGTGGGAGGGGATGTAGACGTTGCTGTCGCCCTGCTTGATGTAGATGGTGGCGCCGGAGATGTAGGGGATGTACATCTTGGAGATCTTGGAGTACTGTCCCTCGGTCTCGCCGGTCACGTCCATGGACATGAGGAAGAGGTGCTCGGGCCCCGTGGGCTTGTCCACGTCATAGATCGCGAGCAGGTCCGGATCGAAGCCGTAGGTGGTCTGCTCGGGGTTGTCCACGACCTTCGCCGCGGCGTCCACGGCCTTGGCATAGCAGTCGTCCACGTCGATGGCCATGTCGGAGTACTTCGGGGCGCCGTGGTCCTTCGCGGAGGCGATGTAGAGGTACGCCTTGGCGAGCATTCCGTATGCGGCGGCCCTGTCGGCACGTCCGGTCTCGGGGACCGGATAGAGCGGAAGGAGTCCGGCAGCCTTGGTGAAGTCTTCGATGATGACCTTCCAGATCTCGTCGAGGTTCTTCGCGGCGGGGACGGTGGTCTCCTCGAGCGTGGTGACCGGAGTGAGGTGCACCGGAACGCATCCGAAGTTCCTTGCGAGGCAGAAGTAGGAATAGCCCCTCATGAAATAGGCCTCGCCCACGTACCTGTCCTTGTCCCTCTGCTCGAGCGTCTTCATGCCCGGCACCTTGGCGATCACGGCGTTGGCGCGGTTGATCGTGATGTAGGAGTATTTGTAGAAGTTGGCGAGCGTGGTGTTGGTCTTGAAGTTGTTCAGGTTCCAGGTGTCCAGCTCCTTGGTAGCGGCGGTGGCGTCGCCCTTGGGGGTGAGGGCGTCGGTGTTCATGTCGCCGAGGAAGACGATGGCGCGCGAGTACTCGATGTAGGTGATGGCGTCGTAGATATAGTTCACGGCGGCCTCGGCATCGGCTGCGGTCTGGTAGAAGTTGTCTTCCGAATAGAATCCGTAGGGATATTCCTGGAGCGAGCAGGAAGCCAGGGTTGCGGCTCCTGCGACAGCCAATATTATATTCTTGATTTTCATTTCCTGTCCTCCTTATTAGAATATGAAGTCTATGCCGAAGGTCCACTTCCTGAGGCGCGGGTAGCCGCCGGAATAGAGTCCGATCTGGCTGACCTCGGGGTCGTAGCCGGTGAACTTCGTGAATGTGTACAGGTTGTCAGCGCTGACGTACAGCCTGAGTTTCCTGGCAAGGTCGTTCTTCGAGAGAGGGATGTTGTAGCCGAGGGTCATCGTCTGCACGCGGACGAACGAGCCGTCCTCGATCCACCAGCTGGAGAACTTCGTCTGCCGGTTGGCGTTGAGCCTCGGGTAGTTGTTGTTCGGATTGTCGGCGGTCCAGCGGAAAGCGCTGTTGCTGGCCTCCCCGAATCTCTTGGAGTTCACCACGTCGTTTCCGAACACCCCGTTGAAGAATACGTTGAAGTCGAGGTTCTTCCAGGCGAGGCTGAACGCGAGCGAGGCGGTGAAGTCCGGGTTGGGGTCGCCGATGATGCAGCGGTCGCCCTCGTCCACGGTGCCGTAGCCTTCCTGGCCCTCCTTCTGGATGTCCACGTACTTGAATTCGCCCGGCATCGCATCGTCGCCCACGAGGCCTGCGCTGAGGCCTTCCGCGAGGCTCTGCACTATGCCGTCGGTCTTGTAGCCGTAGAATACGAACAGCGGCTGTCCGACCGCGAGGATGTTGGTGTAGGCCCTGTACTGCTCGGAGCTGTTGCCGTAGTACTCGAACTGCATCCCGGTGTTGGGATCGGTGTTCAGGCCGGCCTCCACCGCGTTGCCGAGGCTGATGACCTTGTTGCGGTTGCGGGAGAAGATGACGGTGCTGCGTATGCTCCAGTCGCGGTTCTCGAACAGCACGCCGTCCACGGTGAGCTCGATGCCCCTGTTGTTGATCACGCCGTCGTTGACCCACATCTTGTCATAGCCGGAGGAAGGTGCGATGTTCCTCTCGCGGAGCAGGTCCCTGGTGGTCTTGTCGTACCAGTCGAAGGTGAGGTTGAGCTTGTTGCCGAAGAACGACGCGTCGAGTCCGAGGTCGAGCTGGGCGGTGGTCTCCCACTTCAGCCCGGTGTTGGCGATGCCGCTCCAGAGGGCGTAGATGCCGTCCTGGCCTGCGGTGCCGGACTTGTAGCCCGGTCCGATGGCGGTCACCCACTTGCCCTTGTTGTAATATTTGTGCTGGCCGTAGCGGCTCAGGGTCTGGTATGCGGAGATGCCCTGGTTGCCTGAGATGCCGTATGATGCGCGGAGTTTCAGCACGTCTATCTGCTTGACGTCCTTGAGGAAGCCTTCGTTGTTGATCTTCCAGCTCAGGGCTCCGGACGGGAAGAACGCCCACTTGTTGTCGGCGCCGAACTTGGTGGAGCCGTCGGCGCGGGCGGTGAAGGTGGCGAGGTAGCGGTCGTCATAGGAATAGTTGAGTCGCACGAGCCCGGAGACGAGCCCCGTCTCGTAGAGGTCGTTGCTGATGACGTACGCCTCGGGATTTCCCGCCGCCAGGTTCTCGTTGCCGAGTGCCTCGTTCACGAATCCCTTCGCCGCGAGCGAGGATGAGCGTGACAGGTAGTTCTCATAGGAATAACCGGCCATCGCGGTGAAGTGGTGCTTCTGCGCGAAGGTCTTGTCGAAGGTGGCGTAGGCGTCCGCGACGAGGTTGTTGTCGAACCAGTTGCCTATGACGCCGTAGCCGTCGTTGAAGGTGCCGCTGAGGGAATACTTCTTCGGGTAGTACCTGTCGTTGATGGTCTCGCCGTGCTTGTAGTTGAGCTGGGCGTGGATGTTCAGGCAGGGGAGCACGTCCCAGTCGGCGGACACGAAGGTGATGACGTCCAGACCCTTGGAAACGTTCTTCTGCAGTTCCGTAAGGGCTATCGGATGGTAGTAGTCGGACGCGCTGGAGAGGAAGTAGGAGCCGTCTTCGTCATATACGGGGAAGATGGGGTTCCTCCAGTAGGCGAGCCCGTTGTTGTAGTTGCGCGTGTTGTTGGTGATGTTGGCGCTGGCCTTCATCCTGAAGTTGTCCAGGATCTTGTGCTCCACGCTGAAGTTGCCGCCGTACTTGGTGTAGCTGTCGCGGATGTACATGCCGTTGTCGCGGTAGTAGTTCGCGGAGGCCAGGAAGACGGTGCGGTCATTTGCGCTCTGGACCTGCACCGTGGTGTTGTCGGAGACAGGGGTGCGGAACACCAGGTCGTCCCAGCGGGTGTTGGTGGTCCAGGTGGTCTGCAGCTCGTGGATTGAAGGATAATAGATGCCGGCCGCGTTCCTGGCGCCGATGTAGGTCTCGGTGAGGCCGGCGTTGCGGTTGGCCTCGTTGTTGAGCTCGGCCATCAGGACCGGATCCCTCCAGAGGTTCAGCTTGCTGCTGAATTCGGAGACCGTGGTCTGCTGGCGCACGGTCACCCTGGTCACGTTCTGCTTTGCCTTGCGCGTGGTGATGAGGATGACGCCGTTGGCGCCGCGGGAACCGTAGATAGCCGATGCGGATGCATCCTTGAGCACCTCCATGGAGACGATGTCCTGGGGGTTGATCTGGCTGATGGCTCCGGCATCGCCGTAAGGGAAGCCGTCGATGACCACGAGCGGGGAGTTGGAACCGTTGAGGGAGGAGTTGCCGCGGATGCGGATGGTGGATGAGGCGCCCGGGTCCTGGGATGCGTTGATGACCTGCACGCCCGCCACGCGGCCCTGGAGAAGGCCGTCAATGGAGTTCGCGGGCACGTCCGTAAGCGCTTCGGGCTTGACAGTGGCCACGGAACCGGTGAGGTCGCTTTTCTTCATCTGTCCGTAACCGACGACCACGACTTCGTCCAGGAAGGTCGTGTCGTCTTCAAGCACCACCCGGATGTCGGTGCGGCCCTGTACGGGGACCAGCTGCGTCTTGTATCCGAGAAGGTCGACGGACAACTCGGCGTCCGGCTTGACCTTGCTGAGGGTCCAGGCGCCAGTGTTGTCGGAAGTGGCCCCGTTCATTGTCCCCACGACCACCACGAAGGCACCCGGTACCGGAGTGCCGTCCTTGTCGACCACCGTACCTTTCACGGTGACGGTCTGTGGCGTCTGGGCTGAAAGGGCTCCGGCGGAGAGCAGCAGCAATGCCGCCGCCGCGAAGAGTTTCCTTAGTCTGAAATTACCCATAATGATTGATATTGGTTTTCGTGTTGATTGTACTTTCTTGAACAAACGTGCGCTTATTCTGTCCTGCACCCGTCGAGCAGGTGCCTGAGGAGCGCGTCCACGCTGCAGGTGGCCACGCCTATGTATTTGTCGGCGCATCCGTAATAGACGAACAGGGTCCCGTCCTTGATCACATTGCCGCAGGGGAACACGCATCCGTTGTAGAAGCCCACCTTCTCGTAGTCGTATTCCGGCTCCAGGATGGGCTCCGGGGTCCTCGCGATGACCTTGAGTGGATCGTTCCTGTCCAGCAGGAGAGCGCCTACCCTGTATTCGGCGAGCCCGCCGTCGCCGACTCCGTGGTAGAGCACGAGCCAGCCTTCGTCCGTGAGGAGCGGGGGTGCGCTGCCGCCTATCTTCTCCTCCCAGCTGCCTTCCTTTCCGGTGATGAGCAGGTGGCTTTCCTTGTCCTCCCAGCAGAGGATGTCGTCGGAGAACTTGATCCAGATGGAGGGGTAGCGTACGCCGTACTTTTTCCCTATGTATTCTTTGGGGCGGTGCATCATCACGTATCTGCCGCCCACTTTTTCCGGGAAGAGGATGACGTCGCGGTCGTCCAGCACGGGGCTGGTGAGGCGGCCGAGCCGGCGGAACGTGCGGAAGTCGCGGGTGAGGGCCAGCGCAGTGTTGCCGAGATTCCTGGAATAGGCCGCAGGGGCGTCGGGGCCGCATTCGGGAAGCCTTACCACATCGTGGGGAAAGGTCCAGTAGCGGCCGGGAGGGCAGGGGCGGTAGGCATAGGTGACGTAGAACTCGCCGCCCATCTTCACGATGCGGGCGTCCTCCACGCAGCCGCTGTCCGGCCCGTCGGCGCTGGGCCCGAAGACGGGCTCCCTGCTGACCCTCGTGAAATGGAAGCCGTCCACGCTCTCGGCCAGGCCGAAGCGGATGACGTGGTCCTCGTCGTCTCCGGCCGCCCGGTACAGCATATGGAACTTCCCGTCGTCGTAGATGACTCCGGGATTGCAGGTCACGAGGTCTTCCCAGGGGCTCCCCGGCAGGGGGGAGAGTATGGGGTTGCCTTCGAATTTCTTGAGTTTCATCGTATGCTTATGCGAAAAGTATCAGGATGAGTGCGCAGGCCGCGAGGAGTGCGGCTCCCCAGACCCGGTAGTTCTTGTAGAACGGGACGGATTTCAGCGCCAGCGTCTCCGCTCGGAAATCAGCCCGCCTGAAAGTGGTGTCGGCGAGTTTCTCCGCGGACGGCGCCGGCTTGAATAGGCTCGCTATGTAGATGGCCATCATGCTGAATGCCAGCAGGATGGGTATGATCAGGAGGAAGTGCAGGTCGCCGAAGATACGGTGGCGGAAGAAGAGCATCACGACGGCCATAGCAAGTCCGGTGAGCAGGCCGGTGAAGGCTCCGTCGGCATTGACCCTCTTGCTGAACATCCCCAGCAGGAACGCGGCCACGATGGGCGGCGCGATGTAAGAAAGCATCTCCTGGTAGTACTTGAGCAGGGATCCGAACCTGCCGATGTTGGGCGCCCAGACGGCGGCGATGACGATGATTGCGAGCGCCGCTATCTTGCCTACCTTCACCAGGTGCTTGCTGTCGGCCTCCGGGTGCGCCTTGGCGTAGAAGTCCATCGTGAACAGCGTGGAGGTGGAGTTCAGGATGGCGCTGAGCGTGGAGGTGAGCGCCGCCAGCAGGGCGGAGAGCATCACGCCTATGATTCCGGTGGGCAGGAGCTTCAGGACCATCATCGGGTACACGTTGTCCGGAGTGGACATCGCGGGGTATTCGGACACCGGGAAATGGTGGCGTGCCACGAGTCCCGGGATTATTATAATAAATAAGGTGACGAGGGTGAGGAAGCCGTTGAACATCACGCCCTTGCGGCCTTCGTCCACGCTCTTGGCGCTGAGCACGCGCTGCACCAGGGTCTGGTTGTTGGCCCAGAAGTAGATGCCCGATACAGGCATTCCTATGATCAGGCCGAGCCAGGGGGTCGAGGGGTCGTTCAGGGGCCTTATCAGCTTGACGGAAGTGTCGTCCGCGGCGAGCAGGCCGGCCAGGTATTCGCCGCCCCCGTTGGCGAAGCAGGCGCAGGTGAGGATCACGGAGCCCGCTATCAGGATGACCGCCTGGATGAGCTCGGCGTTGATGGCCGACGAAAGGCCGCCCGGAATGGTGTAGGAAGCGGCCAGGATGGCGAAGATCACGATGATCAGGCCCAAGCTGGCGGACGGGAACATCAGCTTGATGATGAGCGCCGCGGCATAGAGGGCGCCGGCTGCGTCCAGGAAGATGTTGCCTATGATGCAGATGGCCGAGAAATAGTAGCGCGACCTCTTGTCGAAGCGCTTCTCCAGGAACTCCGGGATGGTGAAGATCTTTGACTTGATGTAGAGCGGCAGCAGGAAGGTGGCGAAGAATACCATCACCACCACGCCGGTGAGGTTGTAGTTGAACACCGCGATGCCGGTGGAATACGAGTCTCCGGACTGGCCTATCAGCGTGGTGCTGGAGATGCTCGCCGCGAAGAGCGACAGGCCCACCACCCACCAGGGCATCGTCCTGCCCGCGAGGAAGTAGGATCCGGCATCGGAGCTCTTGCCGTGCCTGAGTCCCCACCAGATTATGAAGACGAGGTAGACTACTATTATTATAGCGTCGATGACGGAAATTGAGATGGACTCCATTTGCGAAATTTTATACCATCACAAAGTTATCCTTTTTCTTATGCGCTCCACTATACATAGCGGGTAATTGATTGTACTTTTTTGAATGGATTGCGCGCAGTTTATGATATTCTTCTAACTTTGCCTGTGAAAAACAGCATCTGCAATGGAGATCCTTCACGAGATAGTTCCCATCAACGGCGAGGACATGTTCATCATCCTGAACCATCCCAACGCCAAGTTCGACTACGGCCTGCACTGCCATCCGGAGTATGAGATCAACCTCGTCCTCGGCACCCGCGGTACCAGGGTGGTGGGGGATTCCACCGAGGAATTCGGCGACATGGACCTGGTGATAGTGGGCCCCAACGTGCCCCACGTGTGGAAGTCGGACCTCACGGAGAACCAGCAGATCACCATCCAGTTCTCTTCGGACATGCTCAAGTACGAGATCATGGGCAAGCGTGCGTTCGCGCCCATACGCCAGCTGCTGATAGACACCCGGATGGGCCTGCAGTTCACCGGTGAGGAGGGGGAGATGATCAAGGACAAGATACTGGAACTCACGCAGATGCAGGGATTCAGCAGCACCATCGCCTTCTTCTCCATCCTGAACATGATGGCCACCTCCAGCCGCAGGGTGCTGGTCAGCAACATGTTCGACGCGTCCAGCGTAGTGTCCGCCTCCAAGTCGCGCCGCATCGCGAAGGTGTGCGAGTACATAGAGGAGAACCTCACCCGGGACATCTCGCTGTCCGACGTGGCCGGGCTCGTGAACATGTCCGAGTCGGCCTTCTCACACTTTTTCCGGAAGCGCACCGGCACTACCTACATCAACTACGTGACCAACATGCGCATAGCCCGCGCCTGCAACCTCCTGGCGGACACCACGAGGAGCGCGAGCGAGATCTGCTATGACTGCGGATTCAACAACATCTCCAACTTCATCCGCATATTCACGAAGAAGAAGGGCAAGACTCCCATCGAGTACAGGAAGTACATCACCCAGCTGATTACCAAGTACTAGAACCTCACGCCGAAGACCGCCAGGACGTTGCCCCTGGAGTTGAAGAAGGCGATGGAGGATTTGGACCCGCAGAGGGAACTGCGGTTGATGACGTTCATCCCGTAGTAGAGATTCGCATTGTTCCTGATGACGGCGAACTGCGATCCCAGCACCACGTCGGGGAAGGCGCCGAAATCTTCCACGATTCCGTTCCCTATCATCATATCGTAGTTCTTGAGCACCACTATGTTGCCCGTTGCGGCGAAGTGGATGAGCCAGCCGCGTTCGGTGACGTAGTTGTAGCCGTAGCCGCCTCCGATGGCCAGCATGTTGCTGATTATGGACATCCCGTGGTTGTCGGGACCTGGGCCGGGCCCTACCGTGGTCTTGCCGTTGCGCAGCGCTACCGTCAGGATCGCGCTGCCGGCGCTCTTCTTCTGTATCTGCGTAAATCCGAACGCGGCGGGCATTGAAAAGCGCCTGCCGTTGAATACGTGGTAGAAGTCGAGGTCGATGGACCTGTCGTGGCATTTGCCTTCCGCCACTTCCATCTTGTTGCCCGCGAGGCTCTCGAGCGTGCCCTTATGGGAGTCGGATATGCGGAGGGTGGCGGAGAATCCGTTGATGTTGCCGAAATTGCTGAATGAGTAGTCCACGTTCTTGTTCTTCTGTTTCGGGGTGACCCATTTCGGGTTGAAGATGGGCACTGACAGTCCCATCCCCCTCCAGGAGAAGCCGAGTTTCTGCACGAATTCCGGGCTGGTGTAGAGCGTTCCGGAGTAGCCCGCTCCGTTCCTGTGCTGGTCTATGTAGAGGTGGTTGAGGTGGGCGTCCGTCGCGGTGCCCACGGCCCATCTCGTTTCCGGGATGCTTATGTATTCCGGGTCCACCTTCGCGAGTTTCTTCTCGTAGATCTTGCGGTCCAGCCGCCGGAAGAAGCCCAGGGAGTCCTTGCCCTGTCCGTAGGAGAGGGCAGCGAGGAGGGTGAGCAGGGTGCAGAGCAGGATTTTTTTCATCGCCGCGAAGTTAGTGGAATAATTGAGTAAATTCAAAAACAATTCATATCTTTATAGGACATCTTGAAACCGAACAAGCAACAACTTTAACTATTATGGCAAACAACAAGTATTCAGGAACCCAGACCGAGAAGAATCTCGAGGCTGCATTCGCAGGCGAAAGCCAGGCGAGGAACAAGTACACCTATTTCGCATCAGTGGCCAAGAAGGAAGGCTTCGAGCAGATCTCCCAGATCTTCCTCAAGACTGCCGACAACGAGAAGGAGCACGCCAAGCTCTGGTTCAAGGAGCTGAACGGCATCGGCGACACCGCCGCCAACCTCGGCGCCGCAGCCGACGGCGAGAACTACGAGTGGACCGACATGTACGAGGGCTTCGCCAAGACCGCCGAAGCCGAGGGATTCCCGGCACTCGCCGCGAAGTTCCGCATGGTAGGCGCCATCGAGAAGCAGCATGAGGAGCGCTACCGCGCACTGCTCAAGAACGTCGAGACCGCAGCCGTGTTCGCGAAGAGCGAGGTGAAGGTATGGGAATGCCGCAACTGCGGCCATATCGTGGTGGGCACCAAGGCCCCCGAGCTCTGCCCCGTGTGCGCACATCCGCAGGCCTACTTCGAAGTCCACGCAGACAACTATTAGCAGACTGAGCCATGACCAAGGTCAACGAAATCTACAAGTGCGGCATCTGCGGCAATGAAGTCGAGGTCGTGGTGGAAGGCGGCGGCACCCTCGTGTGCTGCGGCGAGCCCATGCAGCTCCTCAAGGAGAACACCACCGACGGCGCAAGGGAGAAGCACGTTCCCGTGGTCGAGAAGACCGGCGAGGACAGCTACCGCGTGAGCGTAGGCTCCGTGGAGCACCCGATGACCGAACCCCACTACATCCAGTGGATCGAGCTCGTCACCGAGGACGGCGTCCTCCGCAAGCACCTTACCCCCGCAGATAAGCCCGTGGCCGAATTCAAGACCTCGTCCAAGGTCCTCTTCGCTCGCGAGAAGTGCAACCTGCACGGTCTCTGGAAGGGTTAGACCAGGCTGAAGGCTACGTCCATCATCTTGGTGAAGGCCGTCTGGCGCACGTGGGCGTCGGTGTCGGCACCGGTCACCATATTGTCGCTGATTGTAAGAATGGAGAGAGCGCTCCTTCCGAATCTTGCCGCATTGGCATAGAGGGCGCTGCTCTCCATTTCTGATGCCAGCACCCCCATCTTGGTCCACTTCTTCCAGCCCTGCGACTCGTCATAGTAGTAGTCCGTGGCGAGGATGTTGCCCACGTAGTACTTGTAGCCGAATGCCTTGCAGCTCTCCACCGCCTTGCTGAGCAGTCCGAAGTCCGCGATGGGAGCATAGTCTCCCGGCAGTTCGAACTGCCTGAGATAGCTGGAATTGGTGCAGGCTCCCTGCGCGAGGACCAGGTCTCCGACTTCCAGGAACTCCTGCATTCCGCCGGCGCTGCCCGCGCGGATGATGCGCTGCACGTCGTATTGGGTGAACAGTTCGTGGGAGTACAGTCCTATGGACGGGATGCCTATCCCGTGTCCCATCACGCTCACCTTCTGCCCCCTGTAGGTGCCTGTGTATCCGAGCATATTGCGTACGGAATTGAACAGGGTGATGTCCTGGAGGTAGTTGTCTGCCATGAACTTGATGCGCAGCGGGTCGCCCGCCATTATGACGGTCTCGGCTATCTCGCCCTTGCCGGC
>CADAFW010000035.1 GCA_902787295.1 uncultured Bacteroidia bacterium | reverse complement strand
CGGAACACGCTGACCAGCACGTCGTCGAGAGGGGAGTCCCCGTCCATCACGGTGCCGAAGTGCACGGTGTGGCCGGCGGCTTCTTCGAGCGGGCGGCGGCACTTCACCACTTTTCCGCAAACTGCGAGCGCGTACGCCCCGCTTACCCTGATCAGGCTGACCGCTCCCGTGCCGGCGACGGTGGCCGGTGCGCAGATGGTATCTTCGTAGCTTTTCTCCATATAGCAAAAATACGGAATTCTTCGTATATTTGTGTAATCTAACTATAACCAAGTATGAGCCAAGTACATTTGATAGACCACCCGATGATCCAGCACAAACTGGGCATCATGAGGCGCAAGGAGACGGGATCCAAGGATTTCCGCCAGCTTCTCAATGAAATCTCCCTCCTTATGGGCTATGAGGTCACCCGCGACATCCCTCTCGAGGACGTCGAGATCGAGACCCCGATCACGAAGATGACGGCCAAGGTCGTTCCGGGCCGCAAGCTTGCTATCGTCCCCATCCTCCGTGCAGGTCTCGGAATGGTGGACGGCCTGCTGGAACTCATCCCCGTGGCCAAGGTCGGCCATATCGGCCTCTACCGTAACGAGGAGACCCACAAACCGGTCGTCTATTACTGCAAGCTCCCAGGAGACATCCAGCAGCGCATGGTCATCGTGACCGACCCTATGCTCGCCACCGGCGGCAGCGCGTGCGACGCCGTGGACATGCTCAAGGAGCGCGGCTGCACCAGCATCCGCCTGATGTGCCTCGTAGGAGCGCCTGAAGGCATCGCCGCAGTGCAGGCGGCTCATCCGGACGTGGACATTTATCTCGCCGCCATCGACGACCACCTCAACGAGGACGCTTATATCGTCCCGGGCCTCGGTGATGCCGGCGACAGGATTTTTGGAACAAAGTAAGATGGAAGAACAGAAACCCCAGGGGCTTGCACTCGAAATCAAGCCTGAGATTGCCAAGGGCACATACTCGAACCTCGCCGTGATCAGCCATTCCCGCACGGAATTCGTGATCGACTTCGCCGGGATGCTCCCAGGCCTCGCCAAACCCGAGGTCGTGAGCCGCGTGATAATGAATCCGGAGCACGTTAAGAGGCTCCTCATGGCGCTCAACGAGAACGTCGGCAAGTACGAGCAGCAATTCGGACGCATAGACATTCCGGGACAGAACAACAACACATTCAATCTCGCTGATTTCAATCCTAATGGCGCAAAGTCCTGACAAGATCAAGGCCATAGGATTCGATATCGACGGCGTGCTCACCGACGGCAGGCTCGTCCCACTGGCAGACGGAGACGTCCTTCGCATCCTCGATGCGAAGGACTCTTTCGCAGTACGCGCCATCTCCGGAAAGGGCCTGATCTCCTTCATCATCTCCGGCGGCAAGACCGAAGCCCTCTTCAAGCGTTGCCTGAGCATGAAGGTAAAGGAGGAAAACATCTACCTCGGCGCACGCGGCAAATACCGCCTTTTCGAAGATTTCTGCCGCCGGAACGCCCTGGACCCTTCCGAAGTGGCCTATTTCGGCGACGATATCGCAGACACCCAGGTCCTGCGTGCCTGCGGCCTCGGATTCGCGCCGTCCGATGCCGTGCCCGAGGCCAAGGAAGCCGCTGACATCGTCACTTCGGCTCCCGGCGGCCACGGCGCTGTCCGCGAGGGTATAGAGTTGATCCTCAAGTCTCAGGGCCTCTGGGTCTATCTACTGATGGCACGCATCATCCTGGCCAGCAATTCGCCGCGCCGGCAGGAACTCCTGCGCGGGCTCGACATCGACTTCACGGTGGACACGGGCAACACTTTCGAGGAGAGCCCGGAACCCGGCGTGGAGCCGCATCAGGTGCCCGTCCATATGAGCGTGGGCAAATCCCACGGCTTCCACCGCGGGCTCGAGCCGGACGAAGTGCTCATCACTGCCGATACGGTGGTGATAGTGGACGGCAGGGTCCTGGGAAAACCCCATTCGGAGCAGGAGGCCCGCGATATGCTGCGGATGCTTTCCGGCCGCGCCCACGAGGTCGTAACCTCGGTCACCATACGCTCGCTTGCGCAGGAGGAAACTTTCTCCGACTCCACCATCGTGCATTTCGCAGCTCTCACCGATGCCGAGATCGACTATTACATCAGGACCCGCAAGCCCTTCGACAAGGCGGGCGCCTATGGCATCCAGGAGTGGATAGGCTATGCCGGAATCACCTCCATCGAGGGCTCCTACTTCAACGTTATGGGATTCCCCGTGCACCGGGTGTGGGCCGAACTGCGCAAGTTCGTCTGATTCCGTGCCCGGCAGGTTCACATACCCGTTCTGCTACGTCCCGCATCCGCTCGTCGTGGAAGCGGCGAATGAACTCATAGCCCGCCTGGATGCCGAAGGAAGCCCCCTTTCGGAGGGCAAGATGCTGGGCGTGCTCATCACCGACGGAGGCCCGCTGTATGCGTTCAGCGGCACCGTGGGCGGCAGCGCGACCCTTCCCGGCTTCGTCCCTCCGATCTTCGACCTGACCGACCCTGCCGGCTATTTCCGTAGGCGCGAGGCTGAGATCTCCGCAATGCCCGCAGGGAAGGAGCGTTCCGATGCCTCCGCCGAGCTCCAGCGCTGGATCTTTACGCAGTACGTCGTGCTCAACGCGAAAGGGGAGAGCCGCAGCATACTCGACATCTTCGCCGATAGGGGACTCGTGCCTCCGGGCGGCACCGGCGACTGTGCTGCGCCCAAATTGCTGCAGTATGCGTATTCCCACGGCCTCAAGGCCGTTGCGATGGGGGAGTTCTGGTACGGAGCCTCTCCCGCCCGCGAAGTGCGCGAGCAGGGACGCTTCTACCCTTCCTGCACGGGCAAATGCGGACCGCTGCTGAGCTATATGATGCAGGGGCTCGACGTGGAGCCGAATCCGCTGGACATAGGTTTCAACCGCGAAAAGGAACCGCAGGTGCTCTATGTCGACGATGCCGTCATAGTCGTGGACAAGCCGGCGGGAATGCTTTCCGTCCCCGGGAGGGTTGCCGCGCCGTCGCTGCTCGGCTGGCTGCGGGAGCGCTACGGCGGTTCCGTGGAGAGCTGCCATCGCCTGGACATGGATACTTCCGGCGTGATGGTGTTCGCCCGCACTCCGGAGGTGAAGAGCAAGATGGAGGCGGCATTCGCTTCCAGGGAAGTCTCCAAGACCTACCGCGCCCGCCTCGTTGCCGGGGACAAGGCGTTCAGGCTGCCGCAGAAAGGCACCATTGCCCTGCCGCTGGCGCTCGACTATTACGACCGGCCCCGCCAGATGGTGGACTTCGAGAACGGCAAGCTCGCCGTTACTGAATATGAGGTGCTCGAGATCTTTCCCGACGGGGAGATCGACGTGCGTTTCCGTCCGCTGACAGGCCGCTCCCATCAGCTCCGGGTGCATTCAGCCCATTCCAAGGGGCTGGGACATCCGATTAAGGGGGACAGGCTGTACGGCGACGCAGGCCCCGGCAGGCTATATCTACACGCCGAGTCGCTGTCTTTCAATCATCCTGTGACGGGGGAGAGGCTGGAGTTCACCAGCTGTATATAAAAGAAATGAGTTGTGACCTCACGGCAACAACTCATACTAACCACATAATTAATAACACTAAAACTAATAACCAATAGGTTGATGGGCCAGAACGGTCACTTGCTCAACCCGATACAAAGGTAGTAATTAGTTTTCTATTTCCAAATATTTTTAAGAATTTTTTTAAAATTTTTTAAAAGTGGCCTTTCAGGCACTTGCAGGGCGGATTTTCAACAGCACTAATCATCTTGATTATCAACGGGATACTCATTATCCTGCTCCGGATCGAGGGTGTAACCGACCGCATCGACGCACATTTGGTCGCACATTTCGTTGTATTTGTTGCCGCTGTGAGCCCTGACCCACTTGAATTCTGCACGTATCTTCCTCTCCTTCACGGTGTTCCACCATTTCTGGATAAGGTCCGCATTCCTGTTCTCGTGGAAGAGGAACTGTCCGGACAGCGCCCCGATGGCATACCTGCTGTCCGAAACGATCAGGACCTCCGATCCGTCGGGAACCTGACCCACGGCCGCAATGACGGCGTGCAGTTCCATCCTGTTGCTCGTCTCGTCGCTGAGTTTCACCGCGTCCTTGCTGATGATCCTGCCTTTCTTCAGGAGGATATAGGCGTATGCGCCTTCATCCCGCCCCACGCAGTATCCGCCGTCGGTGTAGGCTATGTATTCAGGAACTTCGGTTTTCTTTTCCTTGGTGAGTTTCCTGGTTAGAAGAAACAGCTGGTTGTCTTTCTCCAATTCGATTATTGAGGTTCTTACTCTATAAAGTTACGTATCTTTTTGATAATTACCTATTCTGAAAAGAAAACCCCTTCCGGATACTCCAGAAGGGGTTTGCGGTGGTGCTGGCGGGAATTGAACCAGCGACACGTGGATTTTCAGTCCACTGCTCTACCACTGAGCTACAGCACCGTTGCAATTTGGGAATGCAAATATAGCGAATAATCTGCAATTCCCAAATTTATTTTCGTTTTTAGAAGAGGTAGCCTATGTTGATGTAGAATGCGCCGTTGCCGTCCTGGTTGTAGCGCGGGCTGTTCTTTATCCAATGCGTGAGCGGACTGCCGTATTCCAGGGCGACGATGAAGTTCTCGTTCATGATGAAGCGGAAGCCTGCGCCGAAGGTGACGTGCATGGTTTCCTTGCTGCCGAGAGATTTATATTGGATGAGTGCTTTGATTTTGTCGAGTTCGTCGCTCGAATGCGATCCGGAATAGGACATCTTGCGGCCTTTCGTTACCGTCGAACCGTCGCTGAACGCGCTGAGGCCGAGGGCTATGTTCTGGTTGAAGGCCTGGAACTTGAGGAACCTCCAACGCATTTCAGCGGTGTAGGTGAAGGTATCGAGACCCATGACGCGCGAGCGCATAATGCCCCTGACGGTGCGGTAGCCGCCGAATCCTTCCTTGTCGCTGTTCTCACCCATCACGGTGATGTACGGAAGCACGTAGAACGGTGCGTAGTTGCCCACCGTGCCTTCGTAGTTGAGCCTGTAGGCGAAGGTGAGCACGTCATTGCTGATAATAGGCACATAGTGACGGAAGGTGGCCGAATAACGGAAGAATTCGTTCTTGGTGCCCAGCCACTTGGGTGCGGCGGTGAAATGGGTCTCGGCCCAGATTCCCCTGGACGGAGCGCCTTCCTTGTCGCGGCTGTCGTACATCAGGCCGAAGCGCACGCTGCTGGTGAAACCGCCGTTCGCCTCCGAGGCGCCTATGAGGCCCCAGCCTACGTAATCGTCATAGAGGGTGGACATCGCGTCGGGGTAGGCCTGGCCTTCTTTCTTGCCCTTGTTGATGCTTTCCCTGTTGATGCTGCCCACCTTGAAGAAGCTGGCGTGGTAGCCGGCTTCCCAGTAGAGATTGTCGAGGATCTTGCCCGTGAAGTCGGTCTTGGCCAGCACGGAGGTCCTGTCGATCCTGTAGAACGGGGTGTAGAGAAACGATGCCCCGGACTTGCCGTCGGCGACCTTGGAATAGTCGTAGTATGATTCGTAGCCGTTGAATCCGTAGAAATCGTAGGCCCTGTCCAGCGAGGTCACCACGGCAGAGGACCAGCGCACGCCGGGGATGAGTTCCTTGTTGTCGTACATCACCGTGAACAGCTTGGAGCCCTTGGTGAAGAACGATGCCTCGAGGTAGAGCTTGGAGTCGTAGTTGGGGTAGTTGTGCCCGTCGCCATAGTCGAACACCTGGAGTATTGCGCCGTACTGGAAACCCTTGTCGGCGTCGTATGCGATGGCGGGAAGCGGGCCGAAGTTCAGCCCCGTCTTCACGATGTCCTGTGCCTTGGCTCCGAACGCGCAGAGAAGGCAGACGGCTGCGATGAGTGTCTTTTTCATTTGCCGATCTTGCGGATGATCCGCTTATAGAAATATAATAATAGGTAGAACAGACCGTGGGCCACGACGAAGAAGGCCAGCGAGAGGAGAGCGACCCACCAGGGGGTGGTGATGAACATCACGACTGCAAGCGCGATGAAGAATATCGGAGCGCTCGCGTAGTAGGTGGCGTCCCTTGCGGTATTGCTCCAGGCCTTGTCCTTGAGCTTGGGGATGATGATCGCGGCGGCCAGCACCATGGGCCAGCAGAACGCGAACGAAAGGACGAAGAGGGGGAGCGAAAGGATTGCGAGCGGGATGCTGAGGGCGAGCGGCATCTCCTTGCGGACGGGGTAGTCCCGGATGAGTTCGAGGATCTTGCCGCCGAGGACCTCGCGCAGGTTCTCGCCTTCGTATTCCTTCATCGTGAAGGGCTTGCCGTAGCGTATGGTAACGTCGCCCATATAGTTGAAGAAATCTTCGTATGCCAGGCCCACGGGGACGATGTACACGTCCTCCCCGAGCTTCTCCTCAGCGAGCCTTGCGAGCTTGAAAATGCCGTTCTTGATGGGCTGCAGGCCCCTTTCAGGCCTGTGCGTGCCCTCCACGAACATGCAGAAAGGCACCCTGTGGCCTATGCAGTCTATGATCTCGTCGAAGGTGGCGTAGTTCTTTTCCACTTCGCTCAGGCCGTCGCGCATCCTGGCGAGCGGCACCATCCTGAGGGTATGGAGGATGGGGTATATGAGCTTGCTCTTGAAAATGTCGGCCCTTGCCCCGAAGGATGTGGGATGATGCCTGTCGGCCAGGAGCACCACGTGCGCATCCAGCAGGGTACAGCAGTGGTTCGGTGCGTAGATCATCGGCTTGTCCCGGAGAAGGTTTTCCTCTCCTTCCACCTTGAAGCGGCGGAAACACTTGCGGGTGGTCCAGTCCGTGTAGAATTTCAACACGTCATAGACCCAGTTCTTTTCCCAGATTTTTTTCATTGTGCCTTGAGTGCTTTTTTCTCCTTGCGTGCGTCATATCTGTTGAATATCGTACTGACGGTCAGGCCGCTGACTATATGCCAGACGCCCCACCATGCGGTTATCACGAGCAGTCCTCCGTGAGGGGGAAAGTTCGCGAACAGCGTGGTGCCGAGAAGCAGCACGAGGCCCAGGCCCGAATTCTGGATGCCGGTCTCGATGGTGAGGGTGCGGCGGTCCTTATGCGGTACCTTGAACAGCGAACCCGTGCCGAAGCCTATGCACAGCGCCAGGAAGTTGTGGATGAGCACGACGAAGAAAATGTATTTGATGCATTTGAGGAATGCGTCGATGTTGCCGGCGAAGGAAAGGACCACCATCGCTACGAAGAATATGATGCTGAACCACTGGAAAGGCTTCTTGAGTTTCTCCGCGACCTTGGGCAGGAAATGCGAGGTGAGCACGCCGAGCGTGAGCGGAAGCGCAAGCAGTATCACGATGGTCTTGAATACGTCCCAAAGGGGGATGACCAGGGTGGGAACTTCTCCGTGGATCTCGGCGAATCGCAGGTAGAGGTTGCCGTAGAGCCAGAAATTGAACGGAGTCATGACTATCGCGAGTGCCGTGCTGACCGCGGTCAGGGAGACCGAAAGCTCCACGTTGGCCTTGGAGAGCGAACTCATGAAGTTGGAGATGTTGCCGCCCGGGCAGGAAGCCACCAGGATCATTCCGAGCGCCATCGTCCAGGAGATGCTTGTCCCGAATGCGAGCGCGAGCAGGAAGGTGAAAAGCGGAAGGAGCACGAGCTGGCAGCACATTCCGAGGATTACCGACTTCGGCTTTGCGAAGACTTCCACGAACATTCTCGGCCTGATGCCGAGAGCCACTCCGAACATAACGAATGCGAGAACGATGTTGATGGTGTTCATTCCACCGGCGTTCATGGTGACATTGATGCTGTCGATCGCCTGGATCTGTTCTGCTGTCATAAAATAGTTTGGTTTCAGTTAATTATTTACAAAGATATTCAAAAAAATCGTATTTTTATGGCACGAACATATGCGGACCCGGGTACGGTCTTTGTGGAATGATAATCAAACCAAACCTTTAAATATGAAGAAAATCATCTTCGCGGCCATCGCCGCAATAGTTTGCCTTGCCGCCTGCAAGCAGTCTGCGCTTTCTTTCGAAGGCAAAGTCGTCGATGCGACGATGAATACTCTGGTCATCGCGAACGACGGAGGCGAAATCACGATCAATATCAGCGACGCCGATCCCACGAAGGTCGAGGGCGTGCTCCTGGGTGACATAGTCAAGGTTACGTACAACCAGGTTCCCGCCGGTGGCGAAAACTTCATCAACGTGGTCGAGAGCCTTGTGGTAACGGCCCCTTCCTATTATCGCGTGATAGCTGGCTCCTGGCTCGCCAAGGGCGTGAATGACGCTGATTTCTACGGCTTTACGCTTGCGGAGGACGGCTCTGCCAAGTCCATCAACAACCTCACCTTCCGTGCGAAGGAGTGGGTGCTCGACGGCGAGGAGCTCGTGCTCACCGGAGAGGCCGACAGCACCGGCACCGTCGTGTCCAGGACCGTCGTCTACAAGATCGACCGCCTCGATGCCGACTCACTCATCCTCAGCAACAAGGAAACGGGGGCAGTAGAATGGGCCTGCGGTCGGGAGTCCGAGTAGAGGTAAAGGCACATTGTGCATTGAGAGAGAACGGCTTAGGACCGTTCTCTTTTTTGTTGTTGAAAACTTTGTTGATATCTTTTCAGTTTTCAACAGGTTTGAGCAATGTCTAATGTCTAAATTTGTTATCCGCTAACCTATATGTAACCACAAGTATTCGAATATGGATGTACGTAAAACCAATGGCTCGTTAGAAGAGTACGACAAGGCGAAACTTGCCCGTGGTATCCACGAGGCTTACAAAACTGCAGGTGAGTATTGCGACGACTCCATCGTCGTGACCATCATCAACAACCTGTATGTCTATGAAGGCATCACCAGCCAGGAGATCCGCCGTCAGGTGGTGGATTCCCTGATGTCGGTCAACAAGAAGGTCGCCCGTGCCTATATTGAGAAATTCGACGCCAACCTGGACCTCCGCAAGAAACGTGACTTCATCAAGGACTACATCAAGGCTTCCAACGCCGCGACGGGCTCCAAGTTCGACGCCAACGCCAACGTCACCCGCAAAAACATCGTGACGCTGGGCAACGAGCTCTACAAGGAGAACAATATCAAGCAGAACCGCTACATCATGCAGGACAAGATCAAGGCCCTGTACGGCCGCGCGCTCGCCGACCAGTACATCAAGGACCTTGAGTCGCATATCCTCTACAAGCACGACGAGTCCGGCACCCCTGGCTTCCCGTACTGCGTCGCCATCACGATGTATCCCTTCCTGGAGAGCGGCCTGAAGGAACTCGGCGGCGTCTCCATCGCCCCGACCGACCTCAAGTCCTTCTGCGGCGAGTTCATCAACCTCGTCTACAGCATCTCGTCCCAGTTCATGGGCGCGGTGGCCACTCCGGAGTTCCTGATGTACCTGGACTATTTCATCCGCAAGGATTACGGTGACGACTACCTCGAGCATCTCAATGACGTGGTGGAGAACAACATCAAGCAGCGCACCCTGCTCAAGGTCATCGACAACTATTTCCAGCAGGTGGTCCACTCGATGAACATGCCTGCGGGCAACCGTGGCTATCAGACCGTGTTCTGGAACATCGGCTATTTCGACAAGCCCTATTTCGACGGCGTGTTCGGCGACTTCCGTTTCCCGGACGGCACCGCCCCGAAGTGGGAGACCCTCAGCTGGCTCCAGAAGCATTTCATGAACTGGTTCAACGAGGAACGCAACCACTATATCCTCACCTTCCCGGTGGAGACAATGGCTCTGCTGACCGACGGCGGCGACGACTATGCCGACAAGGAGTACGCCGACTTCACCGCCGAGATGTGGTCCAAGGGGCACAGCTTCTTCTGCTACATCTCCAACAGCCCCGACTCCCTCTCCAGCTGCTGCCGCCTTCGCAACGTGATCCAGAAGGAAGACGGACACAACCACACCACGCACCAGTACTCCATGGGTACCGCCTCCGTGGCCACCGGTTCCAAGTCCGTGATGACGATCAACCTTAACCGCCTTATCCAGGACGCCGTCCGCCGTTATTTCCAGGAGCGCCGCGGCGTAAACCTCGAGGCCGGCAAGCCTCTCGATCCGATCGCGCACTTCTATGACAAGGAAGACCTCTACAACAACTACATCGACAAGGACATCCGAGAGATGACCGAAAGGGTGCACAAGTACCAGATTGCCTTCAACGAGATCATCAAGGATTTCCTCAAGGCCGATATGCTCGACGTCTACAAGGCCGGCTTCATCGACATGAAGAAGCAGTATTTGACCGTCGGCGTGAACGGCCTGACCGAGGCTGCCGAGTTCCTCGGGCTGAAGGTCTCCCCGAATCCCGAGTACGGCGACTTCGTGAACACGATCCTCGAGACCATCAACATTGCCAACAGGAACGACCGCACCCCCGATGCGATGTTCAACACCGAGTTCGTCCCGGCCGAGAACCTCGCCGCCAAGAACTACAAGTGGGATGAGAAGGACGGCTATTTCGTGTCCAAGAAGCACAACCTCTACAGCTCCTACTTCTATAACCCTGAGGACGAGAGCCTCAGCATGATCGACAAGTTCAAGCTCCACGGAGAGGACTTCGTGAAGTATCTCGACGGCGGCTCCGCCCTCCATATGAACATTGCCGAGCACCTTACCCAGGAGCAGTACCGCCAGCTGCTGAACGTCGCCGCCCACTACGGCACCAACTACTTCACCTTCAACTGCCGCAACACCGTCTGCAACGACTGCGGCTACATCAGCAAGGATACCCTTACCAAGTGCCCCAAGTGCGGCAGCGAGAATCTCGACTACCTCACCCGCGTCATCGGTTACCTCAAGAGGGTTTCTTCGTTCGCGGAGCCGCGCCAGATCGAGGCTGACCACCGCTTCTACATCCACGAGAATCCGGGCGAGGAGGTGAAATGATAAAGTACGTCCCCGGGATGACGAACGTCGTCCTTGAGGAAATACCCGACAGAGTTACCCTGGCAGTCGATATTTCGAACTGCCAGGGTAATTGCATCGGCTGCCATTCACCCTTCCTCAAGCGCGACATAGGCGAGGAACTCACCCACGAGAAGATCGCCGCCCTCATCGCCGACAACTTCGGCGTCAACTGCTTCCTCCTTCTGGGGGAGGGCAACGACCATAGCGCCGTGATGGACATTGCCCGCTTCATACACGATAATTATCCCGGGATGGAGGTCGGCCTGTATTCCGGCAGGACGGCCGTGGAGGACGAGATCTTCGATGCGTTCGACTACGTCAAGGTCGGCCCTTACATCGAGTCCCTCGGCCCTCTCAACAGCCCTGAAACGAATCAGCGGCTATATCACCACAAGGTTGATATAACCGCCAGATTCTGGTATAAAGGTTTGGAAAAGACTAGGGGAGAGGAGTGATTCCTTCCCACTTGACTTTCCAGCTTCCGTCTTTCGGGAATCCCGGATTCTCCACTTCACATCCGTCCCAGCCTGCACACATCAGGGCTACTGCGGCAAGAAGACCGCCGTTGCCCGGAACGTATGTGGTCGTTTTCTCGTCCTGCGGGTTCTGGCCGTTTGCAAGGAAACGGTTGGTAGGTGAATCCATGAACAATGCTTCGAGTGCCTTCTCGGGTGCACCGAGACGGGTCGCGGTCATGGCGGCCATTGCATAGTCCTGTCCGCTTGCGGTCTCCCAGGACCAGTTGTCGAGCATCCAGTTCAGGGTCTCGCGCATCACGGTGGTATCCACGAGGGAAGAGCCGGGCAGCATGCCGAGCGCTCCGAGAACTGCGGGATGGCCCTCAGTGGAGGTGTTGCCGCCCTTTTCTGCGCTGGTGTAGATGCCGTCGATGCTCTTCAGGCTCTGGTTGGTGACTGCGACCTGGCGGAAGCGCCAGCCCTTCTCCTCAAGCAGCCTGATGCAGTAGTACCAGTATGCGAGTTCGAATGAAGGATTCAGGGCCACCGTCTCCTGCTTTCCCTGCATGGGGACACCGGAGATGTTGAAGGCCTTGGTCTTTTCGTCATATTCCGCGAAATCCACCATATACTGTCCGGTAGCCTTCACGAGTTCCTCGTAGTCGCTGATGTCAACGCCCGCCCTATCGAGAAGATGTACAAGGTAAATGAGCTGCGGCTGATGGCTGACGGCATGGGCGTTCACGTTGAACGGGACTTCCACACCTTCTGAACCGGCAAGCCAGGGCCAGCAGGCACCGAGATATCCGCGTGCCTTTGCCCTTGCGAGCGCGTTGTCATAGGACTTGTTGTACCAGGTGAGGGTGCTCTTAAGCTGCTCCGGATGGCCCCAGAATGCAAAATGGGCGGTCTGCCACCATACGTTGTCCGCTTCGATCTTTCCGAAGTTGGACCTTCCGGTAAGGCCGGTGCTCTGAGGCGGCACGAGGCCGGAGCACTGGATGGCGGTGAGGTACTGGCTGAGGACGACGCGGCGCTCGAGTTCCGCTGCGCGCGGATCGGTGCTTCCGCTGAAGTCGACAGCGCCTTCCTGCTCCCACCATTCCTTCCACCATTTCTCGGTGGCGGCCCTTGAAGAAGCGACGAGCGCCTCCTCGGCCGGAGCCTTGTACTCGCGGGTGAATTCTGCGGTGAAGCCCCAGTCGCTTGCGGTAGGAACGATTTCATAACGGTTCCTTGCCGGCTGGCGGAAGTAGGCGTTCTCCAGGTTGAGCTTCACATAGTAGCGGGTCGTGTTCATCTTGACCTTGATGACTGCGCAGTTGCCTTCGGACCTGAGTTCGGAATCGTGGGTCCTGACGTATTCCCAGTAGGACGGGTCACCGTTCACGCTGAGATTCGTGTAGGGGAGGCTGAGCATCACCGGAAGCAGGTCCTCGTTGGAGATGGAGAATGCCACCATGTCCAGTACGGGGTCACAGGAGGTGACGACCTTGACGGGCTTGCCGTTGTACTTGAAGGTGGAGGTGAGGACGCCGGTGTAGAGGTCGAGAGTCTGGTCCGGGTCGCTGACGGCATCCATCGAGAAATCCTCGAAACCTATGGAACCGAGATTGATGCGGTGGTCGTTCAGGGTGAAGTAGTCGATCGCCGCTCCGGCGGTCGCATCCACCTTGCCGATTGCCGGATATCCGTCGGCACCAAGTGCCTGCTCGGGTTTGAGATTGAGCACGTTGGAGAAGCTGTGCCATCCCCAGTCGGCTTCGGTATTGAGAGGGATGCCTCCTGCGTATTGTTCTGTAAATGACTGGAGGCCGGTGATGTCTGCCGTGAACATGAAGGTCCCGTTTCCGACGGAGAGCGCCGAAAGCGAGTCGATTGCTGTCACGTGGGGATTGTGCCTCCCGACAAGAGCCTGGCGGTCTATCTCGTTCTTGCTGACCTGCTTTGTGTTACAGCCGGCAGCAAGGATGACCAGCGGCAAAATGAGTAAAACTGATCTTTTCATTAAATCAATTGCGGTAAGAATGTACTGAAAATAAGGACTGCAAGTCCGCAGATTAACACTGCAATAGTCTTGCCAGAACAGCCTTTCCACTCCTTTAAAATGATACCCCATACGTTTGAGAAGGTAACATTGAGTGCCATGAGTATGCACCAGCTGAAGGTGATGAGCACGGGGAAGTCGGTAAGGAAGCCCTTTCCGAGGCTCAGTCCGAAGAACTGGCTGTACCAGAGAAGGCCTGCCAGAGCGCAGAAAACAAGATTGTTAACCCAGAGGGAACCCTGTTTGTAGTCGCCGAAAGTCTTGTTCCTGCCGTTCTGGAAGAGGCAGTATGCTGCGTTGGTGAGGAAACCGCCGAAGGTCACCAGCAGGGTCGCCGGGAGGCTGCGGAAGATTTCCCTGGTCTCCGCCCAATGCAGCGGAGCACCGAAATTGAGTCCTATGTTGAAGCAGGCGCTCATCAATCCGGAAAGGACTGCGACGAACAGTCCCTTTCCGAAATTGAAATCCTTCACTGCTTTCTTCTTTTCCTCCTCAGGAAGCGCGGCCGACTTCATTCCGCCGGCGACGCCAATGATCGCGATGCCCACGATGGTCACGATGACGCCGATGATCACCGAACTGGTGAGGTCGGCGGCGTGTCCCGTCAGGACCGGTCCGAGGATGGCGCCGAGACCTGCGCAGAGGCCGAGGGCTATGCTCTGTCCGAGGGCAACCCCGAGATAGCGCATCGAGAGGCCGAAAGTAAGGCCGCCGATGCCCCAGAGCACGCCGAACAGGATGGTGAGAAGGCTTTCCTTGGGATACTGCGCATAGAGCGCGAAGAGATTCTCTCCCGAAGGAACTGCGAGCAGGGCACCCAGGATGGGGAAGATGAGCCAGGCGAACACGCCCTGGACGAGCCAGAAGCTTTCCCAGCTCCAGCCTTTGATCTTGTTGATCGGAACATAGCTGCTCGACTGGCAGAACGAGCCGACGGCTATGATCAGAAGTCCCAGGAAGATGGATGAACCCATGTCTCAGACTATCTCTTGAAGGTCACTTCCTTCTCGTACTTCTCGATTTCTCCGAGGTATGAGCTGCCCACGGGAACGTCGTTGCGTACGCAGAATTCATCGTAGACTGCGCCCCAAGGGAGTGCCTTGCCCTCTTCGAGGAGGGTGAGAGTTCGTACTTGGAGATGAGTTCCCTCGGCTCGAGGAGGGCGCGGAGCATGCACTTCTGGGCGGCACGGGAACCGATGACGTATGCGCCGATGCGGTCTATGGAGCCGTCGAAGTAGTCGAGTCCGTAGTGGACGCGGTCGAGGGCGCCGGCGCGGACAATCTCGAAGAAGAGTTCCTGGGTCGGGTCGTCCATGATGGTGACGTGGTCGGAGTCCCAGCGGATCGGGCGGCTTACGTGGAGCATCAGCTCGGGAACGAATGCGAGCAGCGCGGAGACCTTGTCAGCGGGGCTCTCGGTCGGATGGTAGTGGCCGGTGTCGATGGTAGGGATCTTGCCGTTCTGCGCAGCGTATGCGGTGTAGAAGTCGTGGCTGCCTACGGTGAAGCTCTCGAGGCCGATGCCGAAGAGCTTGCCCTCGATGCAGTCCTTCATGTATTCCTTCTTCTCTGCGAAGATCTGGTCGAGGGAGTCCTTGAGCAGGTTGCGGTAGAGCATGTGGTTGACCGACTGCTCCTTGCATCCGTCGTGTACCCACACGTTCATGATA
>CADAFW010000034.1 GCA_902787295.1 uncultured Bacteroidia bacterium | reverse complement strand
GCTAGTAATCGCGCATCAGCCATGGCGCGGTGAATACGTTCCCGGGCCTTGTACACACCGCCCGTCAAGCCATGAAAGCCGGGGGTGCCTGAAGTTCGTGACCGGAAGGAGCGACCTAGGGCAAAACTGGTAATTGGGGCTAAGTCGTAACAAGGTAGCCGTACCGGAAGGTGTGGCTGGAACACCTCCTTTTTGGAGCAAGACCTTGACTGAGCTCGCGGTGTTCAAGGCTGGTCCTTGTACTTATCTTTTTCTATATTATATATATAGGCTCGTAGCTCAGTTGGTTAGAGCGCCACACTGATAATGTGGAGGTCCGCGGTTCAACTCCGCGCGGGCCTACTTTTTTTTCTACGGGGGTATAGCTCAGCTGGTAGAGCACCTGCTTTGCAAGCAGGGGGTCGCCGGTTCGAATCCGACTATCTCCACTCTCTTCCGCAGCAGATAATTTCTGTTGCGGTTTTTTATTATCTTTGCCCGTATGGACGTCCGAGAGAAAATAGAGTTGCTGCCGCACAGCCCCGGTGTGTACCGTTATTACGACGACAAGGGGACGGTGATTTATGTCGGCAAGGCCAAGGACCTTTTCAAGAGGGTGCACCAGTATTTCGTGGACCCGGAGCGGCTCAACACCAAGACCCGCCTTCTCGTGGCCAAAATTGCCGACGTGCAGTATTCGGTCGTGGACAGCGAGGCGGACGCCCTGCTGCTGGAGAACAACCTCATCAAGCAGTACAAACCCCGCTACAACATCCTTCTCAAGGACAGCAAGACCTACCCCTGGATTTGCGTGACGCAGGAGCCCTTCCCGAGGGTCTATCTGACGCGCCGCGTGGAGAAGAACGGGTCCCGCTATTTCGGGCCCTACAGCTCCGTGCTGCACGCCCGCGGCCTGCTCGAGTTTTTCTCCCGCAACTGGCCCCTGCGCAGCTGCCGGCTGAAGATAGACTCGGATGCCATACTGCGCGGCAAGTTCCGCCCCTGCCTTGACTACCACATCGGCAGGTGCCGCGGCTGTTGCGTGGGTAAGGTCTCCCAGGAGGAGTACAACTCCTGGATAGACGAAATCGTGCACCTGCTGCGCGGCGGAGTCAGTGAGCTGATAGACAAGTACAAGGCCGCTATGATGCAGGCCGCCGACGCCCTGGATTTCGAAAGCGCGCAATTCTGCAAGCAGCGCATCGAGGCCCTGCAGAAGCACTACGCCAAGTCTATAATCACCTCCGCGGGCGAAAGGGACCTGGACGTGTTCTCGCTGGTCTTCGAGGGCGCGGACGCGTTCGGCAACTTCCTGCGCGTGCGCGGCGGTGCCATCATCCAGAGTCTCAACCTGGGCTTCAAGATGCAGATCGAGGAAGAACAGGCCTCCGTGCTAAGCAGCTTCATCGCTGAGATAGAGAGCAAGTTCGGGGAGATGGCGCGCGAAATCGTGGTGCCCTTCCTTCCCGACGTGGAGCTGGACGGCATCTCCTTCACCATCCCCGCCCGCGGCGACAAGCTTTCCCTTCTGGAACTCAGCGCGAAGAACGCCAAGGAGTTCCGTTTCAACACCCTCAAGCAGCGCGAGCATACCGACCCGGACGCCTTCCGCCAGGGGGTGATGGAAGAGCTGCGCAAGGCCATAGGGATGAAGGAGCTGCCGCGCCATATAGAGTGCTTCGACAACTCCAACCTGCTGGGCACCAATCCCGTAGCAGCTTGCGTTGTGTTCAGGGACGCCGAGCCTTGCAAGAAAGACTACCGCCGCTTCAAGATCAAGACCGTGATAGGCGCCAACGACTACGCCTCGATGAAGGAAATCGTCAACAGGCGCTACTCCCGTATGCTTGAAGAGGCTCCGGACGACCTGCCTCAGCTGATTGTGATCGACGGCGGCAAGGGGCAGCTCAACTTCGCCTGGCAGGCTCTCTGCGAGCTCGGAATCCAGAACCGCCTCACCGTGGTGGGCCTTGCCGAAAGGATGGAAGAAGTCATCAGGGTGGGGGATCCTTATCCTCTGTTTCTTGACCGTAACTCGCAGGCCCTTAAACTTTTGCAGCAGGCCCGCGACGAGGCTCACCGCTTCGGCATCACCTTCCACCGCCAGCTGCGCCGCAAGGCCGAAGTGCACAGTACGCTCCGCGATATTCCCGGGGTAGGGCCTCGTACCGAAGAGCGCCTGATGCTGCATTTCGGTTCGCTGGCACGCATCCTGGCTGCACCGGAGGCCGATGTGGCAGCACTCGTGGGTCCCAAGCTCGCCCGCCAGATTGCCGAAAAAGGCGGAGGTTGCAAATCTAAATAAAATTACCTACCTTTGCAGTCTACGGTTTGACAAAAAAAGTACTATTAATAAACCAATATTTTTAACTTTATGGAATACGAAGAAATCGTAAACAAGGTAAAGGGCATTATCGTCGACAAGCTCGGCGTTGAGCCTTCGGAAGTGACGGAGACCGCCAACTTCACCAACGACCTCGGTGCAGACTCTCTCGACACTGTCGAGCTCCTTATGGAATTCGAGAAAGTCTTCGGAATCAAGATTCCTGATGAGGAAACCAGCTCCATCGCAACCGTCAAGGACGCTATCGACAAGGTCGCTGAAAAGCTCGCTTCCTAAGCGATACAAAGCAGATAATCCAGAGGGACACTCCGCAAGGGGCGTCCCCTTTTTTTATGCTCAGGGCTTCCGCAGGCTGCACGAATCATTGGCGGTATTGATTGATTTGATTATATTTGTGCACACCAACATAAGTAATAATATGAGAAAACTCTTTTTCCTTCTCGCCGCCGCCCTGCTGGCTGCAGCCTGCACAGGCAGCGAATCAATCATCATAGCGGAAGACGTGCTGGATAGCCCGGACGGCAAGCTCCGGATGAGCTTCGGCTTCGTCGGTAACGGCGCCCCCGCCTACACGCTTGAATATGACGGCAAGGCCGTGGTCAAACCCTCCCGGCTCGGTTTCGAACTGACTGACGGAAGCAACCTGAAAGAGGGATTCGAAGTCATCAGCACAGCTTTCGACAGCAAGGACGAAGTCTGGAATACGGTGTGGGGCGAGGAGTCTCATATACGCAACCACTACAATGAAATGCTGGTCTGTCTCGGCCGGCAGGACGGTGCGAAGATGAATCTCCGCTTCCGCCTCTACGACGACGGCCTGGGCCTGAGGTATGAGTTCCCACTGGAGAATAAACTCACTTATTTCAATATAAAAGAAGAACTTACGGAGTTCGCGATGGCCGGAGACCACAAAGCCTGGTGGATCAGCGGAGACTACGATACGCAGGAATACAACTACACCGCCTCCCGCCTTTCCGAAATCCGCAGGCTGTCCGAAGCGGCGCGCAACGGGGGCACTCCCCGTCACGGAATCTCCCCCACGGCCGTGCAGACTGCCTTGCAGATGAAGACGGACGAGGGGCTGTACATCAATATCCACGAAGCCGCCGTGCTGGATTATCCGACCACGAACCTTGACCTGGATGACAGGTCCTTCGTCCTGAGCACCGCCCTGACACCCGACGCCGAAGGGGTGAAAGGACGCCTGCAGGCTCCGTGCGTCACTCCCTGGAGGACCGTGATGGTGGTGGACGATGCCCGCAAGGTGCTCTCTTCCAGGCTTATCCTCAATCTCAACGAGCCCTGCGCCCTGGACGACGTCAGCTGGATCCACCCGGTAAAATATATGGGCGTCTGGTGGGAGATGATTTCGGGCAAAACGCATTGGTCCTACACGAGCGACTATCCTTCGGTGCAGCTCGGGAAGACCGATTATGCGGCCTCCAAGCCCCACGGCAGGCACGGCGCCAACAATGACAACGTGCGCCGCTACATCGACTTTGCGGCTGCAAATGGTTTCGATGCGCTTCTCATAGAGGGCTGGAACGAAGGCTGGGAAGACTGGTACGGCTGCCAGAAAGACTATGTCTTCGACTTCCTGACCCCATACCCCGATTTCGACCTGCCGGCGCTCAACGCCTATGCGCACGCGAAGGGCATAAGGCTCATTATGCACCACGAAACGTCCTCGTCCACAGTTAATTACGAGCGCCATCTGGAAGCGGCCTATGACCTTATGAACCGCTACGGCTACAATGCCGTCAAGAGCGGCTACGTGGGCGAAATCATTCCCTACGGCGAGCACCACTACAGCCAGCCGCTCATCAACCACTACCACTACTGCATAGTCGAGGCCGCAAAACACCACATTATGGTCAACGCGCACGAGGCGGTGCGCCCCACCGGCCTCTGCCGCACCTGGCCGAATATGATAGGCAATGAAAGCGCTATGGGCACGGAGTTCCGCGCTATGATCAACCCCGGCCACACCTGCATCCTGCCGTTCACGCGCCAGCAGGGCGGCCCTATGGACTATACGCCTGGCATCTTTGAGCAGGATATGTCCATAACGGCACCCGGTGAGAGCGGCAAGATGCGCCATACCCTCTGCAACCAGCTCGGCCTTTACGTGACATTCTACTCGCCGCTGCAGATGGCTGCCGACCTGCCCGACAACTATGCCCGCTTCCCCGACGCCTTCCAGTTTATCAAGGACGTGGCGGTGGATTGGGAAAAGAGCCTCTACCTTGAGGCTGAGCCGGGCGAAGTGATAGTGACTGCGCGCAAACCCCGCATCGAGTCGCTCAACGCGGCCGCAAGCGGCTTGGCGTCCCTGCCCGACGGCAAGAAAGACTGCCTCAGCAGCGCAGCGCGCTTCGTGTACGGCCTGCCGGAAAGCGCTACGGCCCGTGACCTTGCGAAGGCCAAGGCCCACGACGTATGGTATGTCGGCGGCGTGTGCGGTGAAGAGGCGCGCGAAGTCAGCGTGGCGCTGGACTTCCTTACTCCCGGAGTGCGCTATGAGGCTGTGCTTTACGCCGACGGCCCCGATGCCGACTACGAGACGGCGCCGCAGTCATATACCATCACCCGCTCCGAGCTGACGGCCTCCGATACGCTGACGGTCCGTATGGCCCGCAGCGGCGGCTTCGCGCTGAGCCTGCGGAGCTTATAGCTACTCGCCGCGTTCTTCTCGGTAAATCCGCTCGAAGAGCTGCCGCAGCCTGGTCTCGTCGTGGATCAGCTGCCGCAGGGCCTCCAGTTGCGCCGCATTCGGAGACTCCGGAATCCACAGCTTCAGGTAGCCGCCGTAGTCGTATTTCTCGTGCAGGTGCTCGAGGGTCCGCTGCCAGTGCCCTTCGCGGGCGAGCTCCGGGTAGTGGGCAAAGCCATATTGAACGGTGCGCCGGACAATATGTTCCGGCACGATGAGGCGGTCGGCCTCGGCTACGATGCGCCCGTAGATGCTCCGGGGCTCGTGGTCCGACGAGGCGCGGTGGTCTTCGGCGGCCTGCGCAATGGTCTCAATCTGTTCCTCGCTGAACCACGCTCGCAACTCGGGCATTTCCCTTATGATGCGTCCGCTTTCTAGATGGTGCGTCTTTCTGTCCACCTCGAGACCGAGGTCGTGGCAGGCGGCGGCCACATAGACCATCGCCTGCGAGACTTCATAATGGGCGGCCAGGTCCAGCGCCCTTGAAATCACGCTGCGTGCGTGGTCTTCCCTGTGCGCCTTGTCGAAGGCGGCGTAGCGGGGCACGACGGCCTTCTCCACGAACTCCGTCAGCCCCGCCGGCATCTGGTTCAAAGCATCCATCTACCTCTTGAACTCCACTATGAGCGCGCTGCGTGCGGGAATCTGCAGGCCGTCCTGCAGGGTCACCGGAGAGCCGCTCACTACATCCCGTCCCTCCACGGGGCCGCTGACGAACTCGGAGTAGTGGCTCCAGTCGAGGGAACGCGGCTCGGAGTTGTTGTTGATGTACACGAACACGGCCTCATCATCCAGGTAGCGGAAGAAAGAGTAGGCGTTGTCGGTGATATTGGATGCGCCTTCGTTTTTGCGGTGCAGGAAGTGCAGGGTCTTGCCGTGCTGCACGGCTCGGCAGCCCTTGCGCCAGTTGAACAGGCGCGCGGTGTAGTCGTGGAGCGAAGCCGCCTCCGAGTACATTCCGCCTGCTGCGGCGCGTCCTTCCTTGCTGAAGAGATTGACTCCGTCGCCGCTCCAGCCGCCGGGGAAGTCGATGCGCTTCGCGCCGTCGTGGCTGCGGCAGTCCTTGCGCTCCAGGAACATCATCTCGTCGCCGTAGTAGAGCTGGGGAATGCCGCGCAGAGTGGCGAGAAGGGCGATGGCGAGCTTCTGGCGGGCCGGATCCTGCCTCAGCACGTCTCCGGTGCGGGCGTGGTCGTGGTTGGCGAAGAATATCATTATGTTGTCCAGGTCGGTGTAGGCGAAGTCCTGTGCGAGCACGCTATAAACCCGCGTCATACCTTCGTCCCACCAGACCCGGTCTTCGCAGAGCGCCGTCAGCATAGCCCTTTGCAGCGGGAAGTCCATAATGCAGGGCAGGTTGCTGTCGAAGCCGCCCGGATTGGGGTGCCCGCTCTGCCAGTAGGCCACCTGCGGAATGTTCATATCCCAGCACTCGCCGACTATGTTGATCGAGGGGTACTCGTTCCGTATCGCCTTGCACCACTGCGACATAGGCCCGGGCTCGTTGTAGGGGTAGGTGTCCACGCGCAGGCCGTCCAGGCCGGCATACTCGATCCACCAGATAGCCCACTGCTGGAAGTAGCGCAGCACGTAGGGGTTGTCCAGGTTCATATCCGGCATCGAGGGCACGAACCAGCCGCTCTCCTGCCGCTGCAGGTCGGTCTGTGCGGCGTGCGGGTCCATATACACGGAGAACAGCGCGTTCATCTGCATATATTCCGGGAAGCGGTGCACCCAGTCCTTGAACGGGGCGTCCTGCATCCACCAGTGGGCCGTGCCGCAGTGGTTGGTCACGATGTCCATAATGACCTTGAGTCCGCGGGCGTGGCACTGCTGCACATACTCACGGTAGAGGGCGTTGTCTCCCAGGCGCGGGTCGATATGGTAGTAGTCCGCGCAGGCGTAGCCGTGGTACGACTCCGCAGGCTGGTTGTCCAGCAGCAGCGGGGTGTTCCACACGGCCGTGGCGCCCAGGCCGGCGATGTAATCTATGTGCTCGATCATCCCCTGCAGGTCTCCGCCGTGGCGGGCCACCGGGTCGGTGCGGTCCACCTTGTCGGGCGTGGAGGGCACGTTCCAGGGCTTCGCGGAGCCGTCGTCATATACCCCGCCGGGCCAGGAGGAATCGTTGTCGGTCGTGCCGGAGGCGAAGCGGTCCGGCATCACGAGGTATATCATATCTTCCGTGGTGAAACTGCCCCTGGAGGCGCTGCCTTCATCGCGCCCCCGCAGCAGGTAGGGGAATTTGAAGCTGTCGCTTCCGTTGTCGAACACGAGCCAGGCGGTGCCGGGGACGGCGTTCGAACCGATGACCACGTCCACGAAGAGGTAATTGGGACTGTCCGCCTTGCGGATGCTGACAGCCTGCACACCGGCGGCGCCTTCTATGCGCACGTTCCAGCCGGAGATGTCAGGGCCCTGCACCAGCAGCTGGAGGGGCATTTTCATTCCCGTCCACCAGCAGGGAGGCTCTACGCGCACGATTTCTTCGGGACGGGCGTCACGGATGCTGTCGGGGTTGAAACTTTGCCCGCAGGATATGGCGAGCATGGCGATGGAGGCCGCTGTCGCGGCGGCGCGGCCGATGTTGGCGCAGAAGTTCTTGATAAGCATAATTGTCGTTACTCTTTACCCTTCCAGACGTGGATGGAATAGCCCCATCCGGGGAGGGTGCTGCCGTCGTCGAGGAGAATTTCGTCGGGGGTGAGATTGGCCTCCACGCTCACGGAGTTGCCTTTTACGCTGCGGGTGAATGCAAGGATGCCCTCGGGGACGTCCTGGATATATTCCAGAGCCCCGCCCCTCTCGCCGGCAGCGAGTGCGGGGTTGTTGTGCTTGATGTTGACGAGGTATTTCCAGAAAGCGGTCCAGTCGTTGGCGCTCCAGTCGGTAATCGGGTCTTTTTCAAAGAACGCCAGGCGCCTGTCGAGGCCGATTTCCTGTCCGGTGTAGATAAGCGGCTGGCTCTTCGGGAGAGTGAAGCAAAGGACGGCCATTACCTTGGCGGCGTCGCCCATCCTCTCGAATTCGGTGCCTGCCCAGGAGTTTTCGTCGTGGTTGGATGTGAAGCAGAGGCGGAATGCGCTCGCGGGAGTGCCGGCGGCGTCTTTAGCGAGGTAAGCCTTAAGGTCGGCGACGCTTTTCTTGCCCTGGGCTATGTCGTTCATTATGTGGTGGAGCTCCCAGGCATAGGTGGCGTCGAATGTCTCGGCAGGGTCGCTCAGTTCGGGCTTTTCGGCTTCGGCGAGCAGATACGCCTCGGGGTAGTCGCGCTTGATGCCGGGCAGCACTCCCTTCCAGAATGCGGCAGGCATCTCGCCTGCGGCGTCACACCTGAAGCCGTCCACGCCCTTGTCCAGCCAGAAGCGCATAGCGTCTTCCTGTGCTTCCCACACTGCGGGAGTGTCGTAGTTGAGGCTGCGGGTGTCGGTCCAGTCGTACTCCCAGATGGCGTTGCCGAGGGAATCGCGTTCGTAGAAGTCAGCCGGCTTTTCGCTCATCCACACGTGGTCGGGCGCAGTCTGATTGGCCACCCAGTCGAGGATGAGCTTGAATCCTTGCTTGTGCGCGGCATCGAGCAGGCTCTGGAAATCCTCCATCGTGCCGAACTCGGGATTCACTTTCTTGTAGTCCGAAATCGCGTAGTAGGAGCCGAGGCTGCCCTTGCGCTCCACTTCTCCGATTTGGTACATAGGCATCAGCCAGAGGACGTCAACCCCAAGGTCCTTGAGGCGGGGCAGCTGGGCCTCGACGGCCTTGAACGTGCCTTCGGGGCTGAACTGACGGATATTGACTTCGTACACGACGCTGTCGTAGGTCCACTCCGGGTGTACCGGAGCCTTCTTTGTGGTGCAGCAGGCAAGGGTGAGCAGTGCCGCCGCTGCGAGGAGTATCTTTTTCATATATGGTTATTATTTGAATGCGTTCATTATGCTTGAGGGACGGCCGTCGGAGGTGAAGGCGCCCATATCGTAGGAACCCCAGCCGAGGCTGCCATAGACAGCGGGTTTCCATCCGCCGTACACTTCCGGCTCCCAGTAGAATACGCCTTTGCAGGCGGGAATCTTGAGCACTCCGTCGATGAATGACTTCAGGACTGCCGCTGAGGCGCTTTCCGTGGCGGGCTTGACTCCCACTTCGGCCACATAGACCGGCACGCCGAAGGCCGCGGCAAGGCTCTGGATGCGACTGAGGGCGCTGCTGTTGACCTGCTCGGCGGTCTTGCCGCTCTCAGTCTGCGGATAGTGCGACAGCGCGATGGCGTCGAACTTGGCTCCCTGGGCCTTCAGCTCCTTGAACCACCAGGCGTTGTCTTCCCAGGCATTGTTGAGGTGCGGCATCACGACCGCCTGCGGGCACACGGCCTTAGCAGCCGCATATCCTGCGCCGTAGAGCTGCGCGAAGCGGGCCCAGCCCCCTGAGATGTTGCCTTTGTTGTCCCAGAGCTGCGCCAGGGGCCAGAGGAAGCCGTTGCGGGTCTCGTTGCCTATCTGTATCCACGCGGGAGTGACTCCTTCCGCTTTCAGGGCCTCGAGCACCTCGGAGGTGTGCGCTTTCAGGAGACCTGCGACAGCGGTTGCGTCGGACTTGGAGGCCTCCCAGTCCTTGGGGAAGGTCTGGCGCGAGGGGTCGGCGAAAAAGTCGCTGTAGTGGAAGTCAATCATCACGGCCAGGCCCGCCTTGGCGGCGCGGGAGGCGAGTTTGACGCAGTCGTCCTTGCCGCTCCAGCCGCCGGTGGGACTTACCCACACGCGCAGGCGCACCGAGTTGAGGCCGCAGTCCTTGAGCACCTCGAATATGTCGGCAGGAGTGCCGTCGGACTTCTTGAAAGTCTTGCCCGAGGCCTCCATCTCGGAGACCCAGCTTACGTCCGCTCCCTTGGCGAAACCGGGCACGGAGACGGCTGCCGGGACGTTCTCGACGGGAGTGGTGTTTTCAGTTTCGCTCCCCGGCTTGGTGCAGCAGGCTGCCAACGAAAGCAGCGCGGCCGCAATAAACATACATCTTTTCATATTACTGCAGGAATACGGCCGAAGAATAGCCTCCGATTGTAAGACTGCCTACGTTTGTGTTGCAGGTGCCGTTGGAAACAATCATATCTGTTAGTTTATAGCCGTTTACGGGGGTGCTTGCAGTGGATGGACTGAAGTTGTGGACTACCAGCACGGTCTGCCCGTCGTAGCTCATCGTCCACATTCCTATGCCGTTGCTGTTGGTCGGCACTTCCTTGATTTCACCCTTGGCGAGGGCTTTGTAGCGGTTGCGCGCCGATGCGAACTTGCGGTACACGCTGAGCACGGAGGCTTCGCTTGCGCTCTGCGCCTCGACGGAGATGTCGGCGGTCAGCATTGAATTGTCCACCTTGCCGCTCAGGGACTTGGTCGGTACGGCGCCGGTCCTGGTCCACTTGATCGGGGCCCGCACGTATTCGTCGCCGCCGGACTTCGTGCCCCAGTAGCCGAGCTCCTCGCCCTGGTAGATGAAGGGCTTGCCGGGAGAAGTCAGCAGCACGGCGCCGGCGAGTTTCTCCTTGGCCGCGTTGCGTCCCAGGTCGTTGCCGGCCCGGTCTTCATCGTGGTTGGAGAGCTTGATGGCGTCTATGAAATCGGGGTTCTGGGCGCGGTAGAGATCCCTGAACGAAACTACGATCTTGGCAAATTCGTTGCCCTTGCCCTTGTTGATACAGTCCTTGAGGGTCCACCAGTAGGGGAAGTCGAAGTTGGACGGGAGGCCCTGGAAATAGGGGGCCGTCTCGGCGGCGCTGTTCTTCCAGGCTTCGCCGACCATAAACATCTCGCCCTCGCCGCCGCGGGCCTTGTAGGTGGCGTTGCAGTGCTTGTACCATTCTTTCAGGAATGCCACGTTGGCTTTCACCTGGTCCTGGTAAATCCAGATGACGGCGTCCAGCCTCAGGCCGTTCACGCCGAGGTTTATCCACTTGTCGGCGCTGGCGGCAAGGGCCTTGAAGGCGTCGGACTGAGCCGCTTTGTCGTACGGACCGTAGTTGAGGTCCGGCATCGACTGGTCGAACGATGCGAAGTACCAGATGCTGCTGCCGCCGAAAGTGATGTCGGCCGCGGTGCTGTTGTTGATGGCATAGGGCTGCCCGAAGGTGATGCTTTTTCCGCTGCCGCCCCACTTGGTGCCGCCGTCCCAGGACGTGCTGGAAGAACGCACCAGGAAGCCCCAGTCGGTATCCACGTCGATGGTGATCTCGTGGATGCCGGAAGAGGTCTCATACAGGCCCACGAGACCGGCGGAGCCTATCCAGAGCCACTTGTTGGCAGATGCGTTGGGACTTTGGGCGGCCGCGGTGCTTTCGGTCACGGTGATTGTCTTCTTGTTCCAGTCAAGCTTGAAGTGAAGCCTGCCCTTGTAGCCGAGGTCGCCGCCGTTTGCGGTGTGCCAGGAGCCCATTCCCGGATTCTTGGCACCGGCGTAATTGTCTATCTTGCCGGCCGCCACGTCGTCGGCCCAACTCTCGGAAAGCACGTAGAAGCTGCGGTAGGGGCTGCTCTCCGAAGAGATTGCGCTCTGGAACCATTCGCCGCGGCCGGAGTGGTTTAGTACATAGTCCATATAGATGTCTATGTCCTTTTCTGCGGCCTTGTCGATGAGGTTCTTGAAGTCGGCCTCCGTGCCGAGCTTCGGGTCTATGGAATTGTAGTCCAGCACGTTGTAGCCGTGGTAGGAGCTTGAGGTCTGGATGGGAGAGAGCCACAGGGCCGTGGCACCGAGCTCATCGAGGTAGTCGAGGTGCTGGGTGATGCCGTTGAGGTCGCCCCAGCCGTCGCCGTCGGAATCGGCGAAGCTATATACATTGAGCTGGTAGGTGATGCCGGACAGTTTCTCGTCCGAAGTCTCCTGCTCCTGCCCCTGCCCCTGTCCTTGTTCTTGTCCGTCGTCGGGGCGTACTTTGTTCTTGTCGGGGTCGCAGGCCATAGCGCACGTCAGCGCGGCGGCTGCGGCAAAAAGTATAAGAAATCTTCTCATCGGAGTGTTATTAACTTAACCTACAATAATAACAATTCCGCTTCGGATTTCCAAACAATTATGCAAGGAAACCGGATGCCGCTGCTCTGGCCTCTTTCCCTCGCCGGCCAAAATAACTCCCGCTGTCCTTTTCCAAAAAATAGCCAACATTTTGCGCAGAGTCGGTAAATGGCGAATAAAAATTTTGCGCAAGGAGAAATACATACTATATTTGCACATTAAGAAGTGACCTGTAATATGGAAGAAAGAATATTCAAGCGGAAGTTTTACGAGAAGATGCTCGCCTGGAAGCGGGATAACGACGGGCGAACAGCCCTGATGATTAAAGGCGCCCGCCGTGTAGGGAAATCCACCATTGCGGAAGAATTCGCCAAGAATGAATATGAGTCCTATATTCTGGTGGATTTCACAAAGGTAGGACCGGAAATACCGGCACTCTTTGATGATGTCTCCAACCTGGACCGCATCTTTATGGCGCTGCAATTCTATTTTAACGTCACACTGACACCCCGCAAGTCCGTCATTATTCTGGACGAGATTCAGGAGTGTCCCAAAGCCCGCCAGGCCATCAAGGAACTGGTCAAAGACCATCGGTACGATTATATTGAAACGGGCTCGCTTATCAGCGTTCGCCGCAAAACGCAGGGTATCCGAATTCCCAGCGAGGAAACGCGCCTGACAATGTATCCGATGGACTACGAAGAATTCCGCTGGGCTATGGGAGATGAAACCACAGTGCCTCTTCTTGCCCAAGCATTCGTCGACAGACATCCTCTGGGAGATGCTGCCCACCGCAAAATTATGCGGGATCTACGTCTCTATATGCTGGTAGGTGGCATGCCTCAGACTGTAAATACCTACCTGGACACCCAGAACCTTTCCCTTGTGGATGCAACCAAGCGGGAGATTCTTGGTCTATATGATGAAGATTTCTACAAGAGGCCATTCCTGCGCAGCTTGCCGGGAACGCACATCGATATCAGATTACCCCGGTAATTGGTGAAGTGGAGGATACCGCCCTGCTCAGACTACTGCACGAGATGGAAGAGAGTAAGACGGTAAATGTGGCGCACCACGTGGATAACCCCAACGTCGGACTTCCTATGACGGACAAGTGGGACACATTCAAAATGTACGTAGGCGACACCGGTCTCTTTGTCACCCTGGCTTTTGCCGACAAGGAAGTAACCGAGAATATCATATACCAGAAGCTCCTCTCTGACAAACTGGCTGCAAACCTGGGTTATGTATATGAGAATATGATTGCACAGATGCTTACTGCATCAGGAAACAAACTATTCTATCATACTTTCCCGGACAAGAACAAGCACTTCTACGAGATTGATTTCATCCTTTCACGGGCCCAGAAGATATGCCCCATTGAGGTGAAATCATCAGGATACAAGACTCATAAATCATTAGATCTGTTTTGTGAAAAGTATTCAGACAGAATCCGGAACCGCTACCTTATGTATACCAAAGACCTGAG
>CADAFW010000033.1:27644-30984 GCA_902787295.1 uncultured Bacteroidia bacterium | reverse complement strand
CGCCTTGACATACCGCTTCCACATCTCCCCCGCCCGGGACTTGCGCCTGTCGTTGAGCATCATCGCGAAATGCCTGGTGTAGTGGTCCACCGCCTGCCGCGCCGTCACTCCGTATGCCGAGGCGAAACGCTCGTCGGAGACGATGGAACTGTCGTTGCGGAAGGCGAAGACTTCGGGTATGTTACGCTCCAGGAAAAGCTCCAGATTACGCCTGTCCACAAAGCGGGACGGATCTGATACGATTCTTGAGATAAATCGTTCATATTGCTGATATCCACGAAGTTGCGCCTTGCGATAGCCAGCGCCGGTAATCAGAATGTCATCGAGCCTGACGGTATCGCCCAGGAAGGCCATCACCGGATGGAAACGGAGTTGCCACTTCGAGTCGCGCAGGCCTGCCGGGACGGTCACGTCGAAGGCGATGTCCACCCTCCCGTGCCTCTCCGCCACGTTCCGGAAGCGGGCGCTGACGAACGAAGCCCGTATCTGCTCGGACGCCACCATCTCCCCGCTCTCTTCGTCCAGCACGGCCTTCATCAGCGTGACCTCGCGCCCGTCGATGTCCTTTACGATGACGGTATCACTGAACCGGGCGCTTTCCGGCACGGAACCCGCGCCGGCGTCAGAAGGATCATCCGGCAGGGAAAGGCCAGCCCTGACCTCACCGGACACGATTCCGCCAATCTTCCGCGAGGAAGAGCAGGAAAGGCACAGAGCGGCCAGTGCAAGGAATGCCGTCCACAAAAATGGAGTCCGGGACAGGACTGCAGGAGTGTGGCATCTGCCCAGTCCCGTCCCTTTCTCCAAACACACGAATCTCTCCAGCATACCCATCGTTTCACATCTCGCACTGCAGCGGTTCCCCCTCGTCCAGAAGGGTCAGCCTGCTGGCAAGTATATCATATGTATTCCGCTCGATGCCGTCCAGCCCGGTGTATTTCTGATTCCGGAGCCGTCCGAGGACATAGATCTTGCCGCCTTTCGTTATCTTGTCCAGCTCCTGGATGTTCTTTCCCGACCAGGCGAGCACGTTGTGCCAGCAGGTCTCTATTACTGCGCCGCCATCCTTGTCCTTGTATGCGGTACTGGTGGCCACGGTGAAACGCGCCATGTCCCTTTCACCCATGTGGTGGACCGTGATGCTGCCCACGTATCCACGGATTTCGATCTTGTTGAGTTGTTCCATATAAGTTTTCGGTTAATGATTCCGGGATGCCGGCCGCGCGGTCCGGGCTCCCGTTGCAAAGGAAAGCAAATCCGCAGACCGGACGAAGGAAAAAACATCTCCGGCGCGTCCTTTTTACGTTTTGCCGGACTGTGCGGAAAACGACCTCCTACCCGAAAGCAACCGGTCCTGCGTAGAAGGTAAAAAATAAAACAGACCCCCGCCCCGACCTTGACACGGCCTGCACGGGATGCCATTTTTGTACTGCTATGAAAAAATACAAGATCATCGAAAACCGTGAGGACGGCAGATGCCTCGAATGCGGAGCCGTCCTGAGCGGAAGACCGGACAAGAAGTATTGCTGCAGCAGCTGCAAGAACCATCACAACAACCGGAAACGCGACCTGGCCATAAAGTTCCAGGGCAAGACGATGACCCTGCTCTGGAGGAACCATCAGATATTGGAGTTCTTCCTGCGCAAGAGGGTCACGCACGCGAAAATGGAAGACCTGGAGATGATGGGGTTTTCAAGGGAGGTGGTCACGGCGCACAGGCAGGGCTGCAACGGCCACAAGGAGTTCTCCTGCTTCGATATCGCCTACTACCAGACCCCGAGGAAGATTTTCAACATCCACAGGAACGGGGAACCTAGTCCTCTTGTGAAATCTTCTTCAGTTCCTCGCGATAAGCCGTGAGCACCCTGGAACGGGAAATGAAGCCGAGGTAGGTCCCGTCGTCGGTGACCACGGGAAGGCGCCACGCACCCGTCCTGTCGAACTTGGACATCACGTCCTCCATCTTCTCCCCGGAATAGATGATCGCCGGGGCCTGCTCCATCAGGGAATACACGCGCACCTTGTCGTACTTGTCCACCGATACGAGCATCTTGTGGATGCTTGCGACATCCACCATCCCGCGGAAACGACCGTCCCTGTCGAGTACGGCGATGACGCCGGCAGTGGTCTCGGAGACCACCGAGACGAGTTCGCGCAGCGTCTGGTCGGGATGGAGACGGGGATACTTGTCACGGATGAGGCCGTCGGTCTTCATAAGAGTCAGCACGGCCTGGTCGGAATCGTGGGTCAGCAGGTCGCCGCTCTGGGCTATGCGCTTGGTATAGATGGAATAGCGCTCGAAGATGCGCAGGGTCCCGAACGAGATCGTGGAGGTGAAGATCAGCGGGATGAGCAGGTCGTAGCCGCCAGAGATCTCGGCAATGAGGAAGATGGCCGTCAGGGGCGCCTGCATCACGCCGGCCATCAGGGCAGCCATCCCGACGAGCACGAAATTCTGCTCGGGAACGCTCCAGATGCTCTCCGGGAATATTAGGTTGATGGACCTGGACACCACGAAACCGAGGATGGCGCCAGCGAAGAGCGTGGGGCCGAACGTACCGCCGACTCCGCCGCCCGCATTGGTGAAGGTCATCGCTATGACCTTGAAGAAGAACACCAGCAGGAAGAAAATCGGCGCGCCCCAGGCAAAATTGCCGAAGAAGGACAGCGGCCATTCCGCACTGACGTCATTCCCGGCAAGAAGGGAGCGGACCACGTCATAGCCCTCACCGTAGAGCTGAGGGAAGAAGAAGATCAGCACGCCGAGCCCGATGGCGCTGAACAGCCACCTGACATAGGGCTTCTTCATCTTCGCGAACGCATCCTCCAGGCGCAGGGTGGTGCGCATGAAATACAGCGACGCGAATCCGGAAGCGACGCCCAGCACCAGGTAGAACGGCAGGTTCGCCATCGAGAACTGGGTGAGCGTGGCCTGGAACACTGGGGCCTGGCCACGGAAGATATATGAAACGACGGTCGCCGTCACCGTGGAGAGCAGCAGCGGGAACATCGAGCTGAGCGAGACGTTGAAAAGGAGGATCTCCAAGGTGAAGAGCACTCCGGCGAGAGGGGCCTTGAAGATGCCTGCGACGGCTCCGGCGGCACCGCAACCGAGCAAGGTCGTGACGCTCCTGTAACTCAGGTTGAAGGCCCTTCCGATATTACTGCCGATCGCGGCGCCGGTATAGACTATCGGAGCCTCGGCACCCACGGAACCGCCGAAGCCGATGGTGATGGAAGAGGTCAGCATCGAGGACCAGGTGTTGTGCGGCTTGATGCGCGATTCGTTGCGCGAGACGGCCAGCAGCACCTTGGTTACGCCGTGGCCGATGTTGTCCTT
>CADAFW010000033.1:14520-27612 GCA_902787295.1 uncultured Bacteroidia bacterium | reverse complement strand
TCCAGCAGGACGGCCGCAAAACCGGACCCGAGCCCCACGAGGAGGCTCAGGAGATATAGCTTATTGCGCTCTGAAAGGTTTTTGAACGGGAACTGCACTATGCGTCGGATGGATCGTCATCGCCACCGTACTGGGCGATGTTGTCGTCCGGAAGGGTACCGTCACCGGCATCGGCTGCGCCGGATGCTCCGGTGATTTCCTCGGCTCCGGCTTCCTCCTCGCCCTCGAGCCACTTCTCGATGTCCTCGAGATCGTCGACCTTGACCTTGATCTTCACAAGGTAGATGGCATCGGGAATCTCCACGGTCACTGCATAGAAGGAAGTGCCGTCCGGCTTCGGATATTTCTCCAGGTCCTGGAGATAATCGGAAAAGCCGCCGGGATACTTCTCGTTGAATGCGGCAGCCAGTTCGGGAGACATGTTTTCGTAGCTTACTACGTGACGTTTCTTATTGTCTTGTACCATGAGTTGCGGGATCAAAATCGACTGCAATTATAAGGCAAATAAAATAAACAACCAAATAGTTTCGTATTTTTGCACAGACGCATGGAAAATTACATGATCCCCACCTCCGTGAAGGAGGTCCAGAAGCTCGGCTGGGACTATATAGACGTCATCCTTTTTGCAGGTGACGCATACGTGGACCACCCCAGTTTCGGCACCGCCTGCATAGCCCGATGGCTCCAGCACTGGGGCTACAGGGTGGCCGTCGTGCCGCAGCCGAACTGGAGGGACGACCTGCGCGATTTCCGTAAGCTGGGGGCCCCCAGGCTCTATTTCGCGGTAAACGCCGGGGCGATGGACTCCATGGTCAACCACTACACCGCCGCCAAGCGCCTGCGCCACGACGACGCCTACACCCCCGAGGGCAAGGCAGGCCAGCGCCCGGACCGCGCGGTGACCGTCTATACCCGCATCCTCAAGCAGCTCTGGCCGGAGGTCCCGGTGATCATCGGCGGAGTGGAAGCGTCCCTGAGGCGCCTCACGCACTACGACTACTGGGACGACAGGCTGATGCCGTCCATACTGGTGGACAGCGGCGCGGACTACCTCTGCTACGGCATGGGGGAAAAGCCCATGCTGGAACTCACCAGGGGCATCGAGAAAGGCTGGAGCCGGCGGCAGATGGAATCCATCCCGCAGATCGCATTCCTCAGGAAAGGCAATCCGAAGCCGGCTGAAGGCACGCTCATACTCCATTCCTACGAGCGGTGCCTGAACGACAGGAAGGCCTTTGCGGAGAACTTCCACCAGATAGAGACCCACGCCAACATGGCCCATCCCGACACCATAGTGGAGCCGGTGGGAGACGGCTATGTGCAGGTGAACCCGACCTTCGCGCCGGCCAGCACAGAAGAGATGGATTCCTACTGGGACCTTCCGTTCACGAAACTCCCCCACCCGCGCTACAAGGGCAAGAGGATACCGGCCTACGACATGATCAAGGACAGCATCATCACCCACCGGGGATGCTTCGGAGGCTGTAATTTCTGCACCATAGCCGCACACCAGGGCAAATTCATCCAGTCGCGCTCGGAGGAATCGATAGTGAAGGAGGTGAAGAAGCTCGCCGCGATGCCGGAATTCCACGGAAACATCTCCGACCTCGGCGCCCCCACCGCCAACATGTACGGGATGGCCGGCAAGGACAAGTCCAAGTGCGAGATATGCCGGCGCAAGTCCTGCCTCTTCCCCGCCCCCTGCCGCAACCTGGACCGGGACCACACGCGCGTGCTCGGGATGTATGACAAGGTAATGGCCGTCAAGGGCGTACGCCACGCCTACATAGGCAGCGGAGTGCGCTACGACCTCTTCCTGGACGAGAACGGCTTCATAGACGACAGCGGCAAGCCCTATCTCCGCACCCTGATGCTGGACCACACCTCAGGCCGGCTCAAGGTGGCGCCGGAGCATACCGAGGACAAGGTTCTGGAATATATGGCCAAGCCTTCCTTCAAGCTGTTCTGCCGCCTGCGCACAGAATTCGACAGGATCAACCGAGAATCCGGCACCCATACGGAACTGGTCCCCTATTTCATTTCCTCACATCCGGGATGCACGATGCAGGACATGCAGAAACTTGCCCGCAATCCAGCCCTCAAGGGAATATGGATGGACCAGGTGCAGGATTTCATGCCCACGCCGATGACGACTTCTTCCGTGATGTTCTACAGCGGACTGGACCCGCGCACGATGAAACCCGTGTTCGTGGAACGCGATCCGGAAAGGAAAAAGGCTCAGAAATCCCAGTTCTTCAAGAAAGGGAGATCATAGGATCACCCTGAAATCCAGCAGGAAATTGCCGCAATAAGTGCCCTCCAGGCGGCATTCGCCATCGTTTCTGGTGAGCAGCGGCTGCCGTGGCTGCAGCTCCACGGCGATGAAGTCGCCCACCCTGATGTAGCAGTTGCGGGTGATGTCCTCGACCGCTTTCTCCACAATCGCGGCCGTGCCCGCGGAATACCTGAAAAGTTCGTTCCCGTCCCTGAGCAGCACGAATTCATTGTCCGCTTCCCCGAGGGTGATCCTGTTGTAGAGCGGGAGCGGAAGGGATGAAGTGTGGTCCATGCAGGAAGCGGCGGCATAACCTTCCTCGCTGCCGTCGGCAAGGTCCTCTGGATACAGCAGCACGCCGTATCCGATGCCGTCGTAATACCGCCCTGCGAAGCGCGCGGATACGCTCCTGCCGGGCTTGCTCACCCTCGCGAAGAGGATGGGGCTCCAGCTGACGCGGTCCACGAATTCCGGGAGGAAGACGTCTTCGTCGTCCTTCTTCCTGGTTATGTCCGGCCGGACTATGACATGCCCGCCGGCGGTACAGACGAGGATGTTCATCTGAAAAGCTAGAAAAGACGCCCCCCGCCGCCGTGGCCTCCGAATTTCTCGGCGAGGAGTTCGCGGTTGTATTTCTCCTCGAGCACGGCGAACTGCCGCTTGGTGTCCAGGGGGAAACTGCCGTTCGCCACCCAGGCGAAGTAGGAGCGGTCGGTCCTGAAGACCTGGCGTACGGTCTTGCCCTTGTGCTTGCCGAAATTGACGGTGGGCTCGCCGTTCTCGTTGAGTATGATGTGGCCGGCGAAATCGACATAGCGCTTTCCGACGAAACTGGAGAGCTGGCCGACGTCGTTCTTGAGCTGTTCCGGATAGCGGTCGAGCTGAGCCTTCAGCACCTCGTAGGTGGCGAGCGTGTCGGCCTCGGCGGTGTGGGCGTTCTCGAAATCCTGTCCGCCGCAATAGAAACGGTATGCGGCGCGGAGGTTGCGCGGCTCCATCGCGTGGTAGATGTTCTGCACGTCCACCATCTGCGGCTCGTGCAGGTCCACGTCGACGGCCTTTCCCGTCAGGCGCACCCGCTCGAACTCCTCGGCCAGCATGGGCAGGTCGAACTTGGAGGAATTGAAGCCGGCCAGGTCGCTGTCCCTGAGCCAGGATGCGATCTCGTCGGACATCTCGTAGAAGGTCGGACAGTCCACCAGCATATCGTCGGTGATGCCGTTGACCTTGGAGGCGTCCGGATTCATCGGACGCTGGCGCTTGCCCTCGTAATCCCAGGGCTTGAGGCGCCAGGTTTTCGTACGCTCCTCCCCGTCGGGGAAGACTTTGACGAAGCTGAGTTCGACTATGGAGTCGGTAGGAATGCTCAGGCCCGTGCTTTCTATGTCGAAGAAGAGCAGGGGCCTCTTGAGGTTCAATTTCATATCGGACGGAACGGATCTATGAAACCATTATCGGCATAATGATGCCGCAGACCTTCTCGGTGTCGGCCTCTTCCTCCGAAGGGACGATGAGGGCGGCCCTGCGCGGGTCGGCGAACTTCATCACCAGGGTCTCGCAACCCATGTTGGAAAGGATCTCCACGAGGAAGGAGGACTTGAATCCTATGCTGAGAGGCACGCCGCTGTAGTCGCAGGCGATCTTCTCGTATGCGGCGAGGGCGAAACCGAGGTCCTGTGCGGTGATCTCGAGCTGGCCTTCCTTGAGGTCGAACTTGATGTGGTTGGAAGCCTTGTTGGCGCATACGGACACGCGGCGGATGGTTCCCAGCAGCTGCTCGCGGTCGATCTTGAGGACGTTGGAGTTGTTCTGCGGGATGACGTCGCGGTACTTCGGATACTTGCCCACCACGAGGCGGCAGACCATCATCGTGCTGCCGAAGGTGAACACCACCGTGGACTGGTCGAACACTATCTCCACGTCGTCGGCGTCCTTGTCCACGATGCTCCTGAGCACGGCGGCGGCCTTCTTGTGGAGGATGAACGACGCCTTAGCGTCCACCTGCACGCCGTCGGCGGTGTAGCAGATGAGCTTGTGCGAGTCGGAAGCCACGAGGGTGGTGCCGGCAGGGTCCATGTCGAAGAATATACCGTTCATCGCGGGACGCATCTCGTCGTCGGCGGTGGCATAGATGGTGCCGCCGATCGCATCGACCAGGGTCTGGGCGGGGAACACGACCTTCTGCGCGTCCTCTCCGGCTCCCTTGATCTCGGGATAGTCCGCGGCCGGGAATGTCGGCAGCGAGGAATTACCGTTGCTCCAGGTGCACTCGAAAGGGCCCTCGCCCACGGACTTGAGGCCGATGGGCTGGTCGGGCAGGGTCTTCAGGAGCTCGATCAGGTGGCGTGCCGGTACGGCTGCGGAGCCCTCCTCCTTGACATTGTCGAGCTGCACCACGGTGCGCAGGGTGAGTTCGTTGTCGGAAGCCGTGATCTCGAGTGAATCACCCTTCACGGAGAAGAGGAAGTTCTCGAGGATAGGAAGGGCGGTCTTCGAAGGGATGGCCTTTGACACATCCAGGATGCTCTTGAGCAGTTCGGCGCTTGATACGTTGAATTCCATATTGTTCGTTTTAATTATCAATCATAACTAATCACGCAAATTTAATCAATAATTCTGAAAACTGGCATATAATTTGACAAAACAAGACCCCGGAACTTTGAAATAAATCAAATACAAGCAAATATGAAAAAAGGATTCTTTGTTGTACTGGCCTCCGTGCTCCTCAGCGGGCTTACCGCTTTCGCGGTAGTCAAGACGGTCAAACCCGAACCATCATCCGAACCTGTCAAGTCGCAGACCGCATATGACTCCAACGGAGAGGCGGTGCGTACTGTCAATGTGTCACTGTCAGACTATCCCGACTTCACCTATGCGGCAGAAAATGCCATCGAGGCGGTGGTCTATGTAAAAGTGACCGTCAAGACCCAGCAGCAATACCAGATGATCGACCCGTTCAGCTTCTTCTTCGGCTACGGCGGTTCCGAACCGCAGACCCGCGAGAGGATCCAGAAGGGCAGCGGCTCCGGCGTCATCATCCGCTCCGACGGCTATATCGTGACCAACAACCACGTCGTCCAGGGTGCGACCAACATCGAGGTCACCCTCAACAACAACAAGACTTATGAGGCCAAGGTCATCGGCACCGACCCCGCCACCGACGTCGCTCTGATCAAGGTCGAGGCCGAGAACCTGCCGGTGATCCAGTTCGCCGATTCCGACCGCCTGCGCCTCGGCGAGTGGGTGCTCGCGATAGGCTCCCCTCTCGGAGAGGAACTCCGCTCCACCATCACCGCCGGAATCGTCAGCGCCAAGGGCCGTTCGATGCCCAACGAGAAGGGTGAATACAAGATCGAGTCCTTCATCCAGACTGACGCGGCCGTCAACCCGGGCAACTCCGGCGGCGCCCTCGTCAACAAGGAAGGCCTCCTCGTCGGCATCAACACCGCAATCGTATCCTCGAACCAGTCCTACATCGGATATGCGTTCGCAATCCCGTCCAACATAGTCCGCAAGGTCGTCAATGACCTCATCGACTTCGGTTCCGTGAAGAGGGCCAAGCTCGGCGTCAGCATAAGCACAGTCGACGAGCAGACCGCGAAGGACAACAAGCTCCAGTCGCTCGAGGGTGCCCTCATCCTCGAGGTGGTCAAGGGCAGTTCCGCCGAAAAGGCCGGCGTGAAGGAGAAGGACGTGCTCATAGGCATCGACTCCACCGTCATCAAGAGCCCTTCACAGCTCCAGGAGAAGGTCAACAGCTTCTCTCCCGGCGACAAGGCCGTCCTTAAGGTCGTCCGCAACGGCAAGGTGCTCCTTCTCCCTGTCGAATTCCAGGGAAGCGCAGAAGAGAACGGCACTGTGGCCGATGACGGCACCGTGGCATTCTACGGCGCACAGCTCAAGGAAGTGGACAACGGGGTGCTCATCGTCTCCGCCGGCACCGGCAAGATGGCACAGTCCGGCGCTACCGACGGATTCGTGATCCAGTATGTCAACGACCAGAAAGTCAGCAAGATAAAGGAAATCATCGACATAGCGAAGAATGCCAGGAGGTCCATCTTCATCGAGGGCGTGACCGCCTCCGGAAGGCCCGGCTACTTCGGCTTCGGAAAGGACTGATGCAGGTCCCGGACAAGATGACGGAGAGGGAGGCACGGCGCCTCCCTCTTTCGTTCCTCAGTGTTGAAACTTTGTTTATAAAAAGCGTGAAACTTTTGGAAATGGCCGCCGTATAAGATACGGACAACATATTTCAAAAGATAATGAGACAACTTAAAATCACCAAATCCATCACCAACCGCGAGAGCGCATCCCTGGACAAATATCTCCAGGAGATCGGCCGCGAGGAACTGGTGTCCCCGGAAGAGGAAGTGGAACTCGCCCAGCGCATTCGCAAGGGCGACCAGGAAGCGCTGGAGAAGCTCACGAGGGCTAATCTGCGTTTCGTGGTGTCTGTGGCAAAGCAGTATCAGAACCAGGGCCTGAGCCTTCCCGACCTCATCAACGAAGGCAATCTCGGCCTCATCAAGGCTGCCGAGAAATTCGATGAAACCCGAGGTTTCAAATTCATCTCCTACGCCGTGTGGTGGATCCGCCAGTCCATCCTCCAGGCGCTTGCGGAGCAGAGCCGCATCGTGCGTCTCCCCCTGAACCAGGTGGGTTCCCTCAACAAGATCAACAAGGCCCTCGGCAAGTTCGAGCAGGAGAACGAGCGTCAGCCGTCCACCGAAGAGCTCGCCGAAATGATCGACATACCCAAGGACAAGATCGCCGACACCCTGCGCGTGAGCGGCCGCCACGTCAGCGTGGACGCCCCGTTCGTGGAAGGCGAGGACAACAGCCTCCTCGACATCCTGCCCAACGACGACTCCCCCATGGCCGACCGAAGGCTCACCAACGAGTCCCTCAGCACCGAGATCGAGCGTGCCCTCCAGATCCTCACCGCCCGCGAGCGTGAGATCATCAAGAGCTTCTTCGGCATCGGCTGCCAGGAGATGACCCTCGAGGAGATCGGCGAGAGGCTCGACCTCACCCGCGAGCGTGTCCGCCAGATCAAGGAAAAGGCCATACGCAAGCTCAAGAAGCCGTCAGCCAGCAAACTGCTCAAGACCTACCTGGGATAAGCCATGACGCCCGAGAAATTCATCGCCTCCAAGGCGGTAGAGGCCGTCAAGGCCATCTACGGAGCGGAACTGCCCGAATCCATGATGCAGGTCGGAGTGACCCGCAAGGAATTCGAGGGCGACTACACCCTCGTGGTGTTCCCCCTCCTCAAGACCACCCACGCCGCTCCGGCGGCCACCGGCACTGCCATAGGCGAATGGCTCACCGCCAACTGCCCGGAAATCAGCAGCTTCAATGCAGTCCAGGGCTTCCTCAACCTCTCCCTCTCCAATCTTTTCTGGAGCGAGACCTTCGAGGGAATCACCGCGGACAAGGATTTCGGACAGCTCGCCCCCACCGGCAGGAGGGTGATGGTGGAGTTCAGCTCCCCCAACACCAACAAGCCGCTGCACCTCGGCCACGTGCGCAACAACCTCCTCGGTTCCTCCGTGTCCGACCTCCTCAAGGCGGCCGGCAACGAAGTCATCAAGACCACCCTCGTCAATGACCGCGGCGTGCACATCTGCAAGAGCATGTACGCCTGGCAGAAGCGCTTCGACGGCGCCACCCCCGAAAGCACCGGCAAGAAGGGCGACCACCTCGTGGGCGACTGCTACGTGGAATTCGCGAAGATGGAGAAGGAGAACCCCGCAGTCCTCGACGACGTGCACGAGATGCTCGTCAAGTGGGAGCAGGGCGACCCCGAGGTACGCAGCCTCTGGCAGATGATGAACCAGTGGGTGTTCGACGGATTCGACCAGACCTACAAGGCCCTGGGCATCACTTTCGACAAGACCTACTACGAGCACGACACCTACCTCCTCGGCAAGGAACTCGTCCAGAAGGGGCTCGACATGGGCGTCTTCGTCAAGGACCCCGACGGTTCCGTCTGGTGCGACCTCACCGCCGACGGGCTCGACCGCAAGCTCCTCCTCCGTTCCGACGGCACTTCCGTCTATATGACCCAGGACCTCGGCACCGCCGAGCGCCGTTTCGCCGAATACAAGCTGGATTCGCACATCTACGTCGTGGGCGACGAGCAGAACTACCACTTCCAGGTGCTCAAGCTCGTCCTCGCCAAGCTGGGCTTCGAATGGGCCTCGCAGATCTACCACCTCTCATACGGAATGGTGGAACTCCCCGAGGGCAAGATGAAGAGCCGCGAAGGCACCGTCGTGGACGCGGACGACCTCATCCGCAAGATGTACGAAGAGGCCAAGGCCACTTCCGAGGAGTCCGGAAAGCTCGCGGAACTCTCCGAAGAGGAAAAGGACCGCCTCTATCACATGATAGGCCTCGGCGCGCTCAAGTACTTCATACTCAAGGTAGATCCGCGCAAGAAGATGCTCTTCAACCCCAAGGAGTCCATCGACTTCAACGGCAACACCGGCCCCTTCATCCAGTACACCCACGCCCGCATCTGCAGCATTCTGCGAAAGGCGGCCGCACAGGGTCTGGAAGGATGCCTCAAGCCGGGTCTCGAACTCAGCCCGAAGGAGATACGCCTGGTGAAGATCATCAACATCTACCCCCAGAAGGTGGCGGAAGCGGCGGAGGCCTTCTCCCCCGCCCTCATCGCGAACTACGCGTACGACCTTGCCAAGGAATTCAACCAGTACTACCACGAGACCCAGATACTCAAGGAACCTGACCAGGATGTCCTCAGGATGCGCCTGATGCTCATCAGCACCCTTGCCTCGGTTTTGCGTAAGGCAATGGGAATCCTCGGGATAGAGCTCCCGGAAAGGATGTAAGAAATGGCAAAACTCATCCCGATCTACACCTGGAACAAGGGTGTGATCAAATTCAACAGGCGGAGCGACCGCCTTTCCAAGCAGCCCTGGTTCCAGGGGGTCCTGCTACTGGGGTGCGTGATCCTTGCGATGCTCCTCGCGAACCTGCCGTTCACGAAGGAGTTCTATCACACCCTCCTCGGGACCAACCTCCAGATGCACATCTTCAACGGTGAGGGCATCGACGTTGCGTTCCCGCGCGACATGACGGTGGAGAAGTTCATCAACGACATATTGATGGTCATCTTCTTCTTCACGGTCGGGCTCGAGATCAAGCGCGAGATAGCACGCGGCGAGCTTTCCTCCGTCAAGAAGGCCATACTTCCCGTCATCGCCGCATTCGGAGGCGTCATCACGCCCGCGCTCATCTTCACCGCCATCAACCACGGAAGCGCCGCCGCCAGCGGCTGGGGCATCCCCACCGCCACCGACATTGCGTTCGCGGTCTGCATACTCTCCATGCTGGGGAACAAGGTCCCGGTATCGCTCAAGGTGTTCCTGACAGCGCTCGCCATCGCGGACGACCTCATCGCCATCCTGGTGGTGGCCCTGTTCTACGGCGGCAGGATCAATTTCCTGCTTCTCGGCATCGCGGTGCTCGTGATCCTTTTCACCCTGCTGCTCCGCAGGCTCGGCGAGAAGCACATGTTCCCCTACGTTCTCGCGGCCATAGTCGTATGGGGCCTGTTCTACTACAGCGGCATCCACGCCACGATGTCCGGCGTCGTGATGGCATTCATCATCCCGTCCAGGCCAAGGTTCAACAAGAACCAGTACGTGCACAAGCGCAACCACTATATCCATATGCTCGAGGAAGTGGACGGAATAGACGACGAACCGTTCCCGAACGGTCCCCAGAAGCATTTCCTCCGCAAGCTCGAGTCGGTGGCGCACGGCACGATGGACATGAGCTACAGGGTGGAGCACGCGCTCTCCCCGTGGGTCAACTTCCTGATAATGCCCGTCTTCGCGCTCGCCAACGCAGGGGTGGAGATCACCGATCCCTCATATTTCAACATCTTCGCCTACGACCCCGGGCTCGGAAGCGTGTCCATGGGCATCTTCCTCGGCCTGCTCATAGGCAAGCCAGTGGGCATAACCCTCTTCAGCTGGATAGCCATCAAGGCCCGTCTGGGCGCTATGCCGGCAAAGGCGGACTGGAAGATGTTCCTGGCAGTGGCCTGCCTCGGCGGCATCGGCTTCACGATGTCCATCTTCGTGGACACCCTCTCCTTCGGCGACCAGCCGGCGGAGGTGATGAACCATCTGCGCGACGCCGGAAAGATTGCCGTCCTCCTCGGATCCGTCTGCTCCGGCCTGCTCGGAGCGGTGCTCATCAACCTGGTCCACAGGCTCGGCGGCCGGGGACAGGCATCGGCATAGCAGTGGAACGCAGCTGCGACGTAATCATCGCCAATCCCTGCGGAAGGACAGGCGAAACCGTAGCCGCCAGCCTGGAGCGGGGCGGAATAAGGACTCTCATCATCGAGGGTCCTTCTGCGCGTAAAGACCCTTCCGGATACCTCAGGGCCCTCCACAAGGCTGTCGCGGAGACCGGCGCGGAGATGATCATCCCCGTGTTCTTCCCCGAGGTCCTGGCGGCGCACCGCGAAGATTTTCCCGGCATCACCATAGCCCTCGACAGCGCGGAGAAACTGGAACTGCTGGACAACAAGATTTCCGCCTGCGGACTCGCGGCGCAGCTCGGCATCCCGCAACCCCGGATCTTCGGCAGCCCCGACGAGGTAAAGAGCTATCCTGTCGTTTTCCGCAGGCCCTCCGGGCAGGGTGGGGACAGCGTCTATTTCCCCCGCAGCCGCAGGGCGCTGGAGAATCTCCTGCGCACCGCCCCGGAAGGCATCATCACAGCATACATGGAAGGCGACGACATCTCCGTGGATGCGCTCCGTTGGGACGGTTTCTTCCATGCCGCGGCATACAAAGTGCTGGAACCCAAGGGCAAAGGCGTTTCCAGGCGCCGCGTCAGCATAGAGGCACCGGAACTTGTGGAGCAGGTCCGCAGGCTCCTGGACCACGTGGACTACAAAGGCGTCTGCGGCGTGGATTTCAGGGATTCCTTCTTTCTGGAATGCAACCCGCGCTTCTCCGGCGGCCTGGAATCGGCGATAGCCTCCGGCTTTGATATTCCCATGCTGCTGTACCGCCTCGCCCACGGCGGAAGGCCCGACCCGGACGCCATAAGTTTCACTCCGGGCGTCGTGACCGGCAACATTTGATTGCAGTAATCAAAAAATTACTATATTTGCAGTCCCAAAGCCACTTTAGCTCAGTCGGTAGAGCAGCGCATTCGTAACGCGCAGGTCGCCAGTTCGAGCCTGGTGAGTGGCTCAAGGACCAGCGCAAAGACCCCGGACCCGCAAGGCCCGGGGTTATTGTGTGAAAAATGCTATATTTGCGAAAAGAAAAACACTCCGCCAATGTTAAAGATGAAATTTGCCAACAGGATGGCTGCGATCGCATCCGCCCTGCTCTGTGTATTCGGAATCATCATCACCGTGATGCTGCTCGTCGGAGCCGCAAAGGCCCGGCCTTTCGACTGGTACCGGTTCATCCCCGCGCTGCTGTACATCCTCTGCTTCGCGGCGCTCATCGCCTATTCCATGGTCAGCCTCGTGCCGTCCAAGGTAGCGTTCCCGGCCGTACTGGCGACATACGGACTGGTGGTGCTGGTCACCGGCATCATCTATCCGCCGGTGTATCCCCACGGGATGAAGTATCTGTTCGTAGTGCTTTCCGCGCTGATCATCCTCGGCCTTGCCGCTTTCAACTGGACCTGGGCTGACGTGAAGCAGGCCAGGCTTATGCTCACCTTCGCATTCGCGTTCGAGCTGTTCGCATCCGTCACGGGCCTGTTCGTAATGCTAGACGACCCCATGGCCGAGTATTCTTTCGTGGACAAGGCGGCGCTGTTCATCCGCCCGATCATCCTAGGCGCGGTCGCGGTATGCTACCTCACCAGGATGTACGAGAAATCTATTTCCTGATTTCGAACTTATCCACGGTCTTTCCGTTCATATCGAGGACCTGGATGCTTATGCGGTGCTCATCGACTTCGGCCTTGAGCACCGTATCGTTTGAATTGACGATCACGGGGAAGGATCCGCACTCCCCTGCCTTCTTGTGCTCATAGCGGTGGAGGTGGCCGCAGAGCATGATGTCCACGCCGGCCTCCTCGAGGACGGGCATGAACTTCTCCGCCACCTCGCAGTCGCCGAACCAGCCGCCGAACGGAGGGATATGGCAGGTGACGACCTTGAACGGAGCCGACTTGAACGCCTCGGACTTCACTACTTCCTTCAGCCATTCCACCTGCTCGTCGCGGTAATCCTCATACATCGTGAGGTCGTAGTATTCGATGTCGGAATCGGGCTTGTCCTCACCGGAATCGAGGGCTATGAAGCATACGGGGCCCTGGCGGTACATATAGTACAGATGCTCGGAGAGCGGGGAGAAATAATCCTGGAAATAATAGGCTCCGCGGCCCCTGGTCTCGTGATTGCCCCTCGTGTAGTACATGGGGATCTCGGATGCGAAAAGCTTCACAGCCTCGTCCATGAAGCCGGAGAACACCTGCTCCTCGCTCTCGAAGACGGAGACCATGTCCCCGACGAACAGCACCATGTCGGTCTTCGCGAGGTCCGTCTCGCCGATCAGCGTCCTGAGCTTCTCCACGTTGCCGTGGATGTCGTTCACCATCGCGAAGTTCACGGATCCGGCAGCCGGGTCGAGGGTGCTGAAAGCGAGCGGCTCCTTCTGGTATACCTGCGTGGCAGTGGTCCTGCCGTACTCCACATAGTTGCCCTTGTGCTTCAGCACTTCCCTGGCATAGACGCGGTACCTGTACTTCGTGCCGGGAGCCAGTCCCTTCACGCGGACCGCGTGGATGCGGGATTCGGTCTT
>CADAFW010000033.1:0-14440 GCA_902787295.1 uncultured Bacteroidia bacterium | reverse complement strand
GAATCGGAAATCCAGACGAAAGTGGCTTCACTTTCCGTAACGTTCTGCAGATAAGGACCATGGATGATGTTCACCGCCTTCGCTCCGAAGGCCGCCAGCATCAACATCGCGATAATGATTGCTGTTTTCTTCATGACTAACAAATATAAGAATAAAAACTGATTCGTTATCTTTGCATAAACCGATAACACCGACCGATATGACATACAGCGATTTCCAAGGATTGAAACTTTCCAGCCTGGGCTTCGGGGCAATGAGGCTCCCGCAGCTGGAGGACGGCAGCGTGGACAGGGAGACCGTCCGGCAGATGGTGGACTATGCCATCGAACACGGGGTGAACTATTTCGACACCGCTGCTCCCTACCACGCCGGGATGTCGGAGCCTATCCTGGGCGAAGCGCTGTCACGCCACCCGCGCGACAGCTGGTACCTCGCCACCAAGTACCCCGGGCACCAGCACAGCAAGTCCTTCAATCCTGCCGCCACCTTCGAAGGGCAGCTCAGGAGGTGCGGAGTGGACTGGTTCGATTTCTACCTCTTCCACAACGTCTGCGAGAACAGCCTCGCGGACTATATGAACCCGGAGTGGGGAATGCTGGACTATTTCGTGGAGCAGCGCAGGCTCGGGCGCATCAGGCACCTGGGAATGTCCTCGCACGCCGAGCCGGAAGTGCTCAGGCAAATCCTCGACGGACCCTACGGCAAGGCCATAGAATTCTGCCAGATCCAGCTCAACTACCTCGACTGGGACCTGCAGAAGGCGAAGGAGAAAGTCGCGATGCTGAATGAGCGCGGCATCCCCATCTGGGTGATGGAGCCCGTGCGCGGCGGCAAGCTCGCCAAGCTATCGGAGAGCCCCGCGTCCGCCCTGAAGGCCCTCAGGCACGATGCCAGCACCGCTTCCTGGGCCTTCCGCTGGCTGCAGGACGTTCCCGGCGTCAAGGTGATCCTGAGCGGGATGTCCAACATGGAGCAGCTGGCCGACAACATCCGCACATTCGAGTCGGCTCAGCCGCTCGGCGCCGAAGAGAAAGAGACCCTGGCGGTCATCGCGGAAGGGCTGCGCGACAGCATCCCCTGCACCGCCTGCCGGTACTGCTGCGACGGCTGCCCGGCCGGACTCGACATCCCGGCGCTCATCGCTGCGCTCAACGACCTCAAGGTGGAGATCACATTCAATACCGTGATGCGCCTGGAGGCCCTTCCTGAGGACAAACTCCCGAGTGCCTGCCTCGGTTGCGGCGCCTGTACGCAGATCTGCCCGCAGGGAATAGACATCCCCGGGGCGATGACGGAGCTGGCCGGAATCTTCGAGAAGGCGCCGAAATGGGCCGATGTGTGCGTGGAGCGCAACCGGATCGCGGAGATGCAGGCTGCCGCGGAGCAATCCGGAAACGCCTGATGACCGGTTAGTTCGAGGGCAGTGTCCCCCCTGCGGGCCATAAAGCATGGGAAAAGGCCCGCAGGGGGGACACTGCCCTCGAACTTTTCTGCCTGCTATTTCCCGAGGATTTTCATTGCGGCGGAGCGGCCGGCAAGGGCGCCGGTGCTGAAAGCCGCCTGGAGGTTGTAGCCTCCCGTATCGGCATCGATGTCAAGCACTTCCCCGCAGAAATACAGCCCCGGGACAAGCCGCGACTCCATGGTCTTCGCGACCACGTCGTCGGTGGACACGCCGCCGGCGGTGATCACCGCGCGCTCGTATCCCACATAGCCGTCGATATCGAAGCGCCAGGCCTTCAGGGCCTTGGCAATGGAAACCAGATTCACCCAGACCTTGGTATCGGTACGGCTCCGGCGCTCGAGCGTGATTATCTCCGGATGCGCGGCGCTGAAGGCCGGGATGAGGTCCCAGGGCATCAACTTGCCGAGCAGGATGCGGCAGCGCTCCTTTTCCCGCAGGCGCCTGCTGCGCGGATCCTTGTCTATCTCGCTCCAGAGCGCCTTCACCCGTTCGGTGAGTTCGGTGAGGCCTACGCCGGGCTTGAGGTCGAGCACCAGGGCGACGCGGGAACCGTTCACAAGCGATTTCACCGCCTTGCGGCTCAGCTGGAAGCCCACCGGGCCCTCGATTCCGCCGTCGGTGAAGTCGAGGTCGCCGAATTCGTTCTCCGCCTCGACCCCCTCCACGAGCAACTGCACGCCCACGTTCTTGAGCTGCAGGCCGCAGAGCTTGTCGCCGAAAGCGGTGCGCGGGGTCTCGCGGGCAATATGGCATTTCGCTGACGATATGAGCTGCTCCGGGTCCTTGTAGCCCCTCGGCACCAGCGCCGTGAGGGCCGGGAACGACGGGACGAGCCTGTGGCCGGTCTCCTCCGCCCAGCGGTAGCCGTCGCCGGTGGAACCGGTCGTAGGGTAACTGAGGCCGCCGGTGGCGATGATGAGCCCGCTGCAGGTCCACTTGCCGCCGTCGGCAGTGCCTATCGTGAAGCAAGGGGTTCCCTGCGCGGTCTGCCCTGCGGCCAGGCTCACTTGACGCCCACGGAATGGCAGGCGTTGACGAGGGTGTCCACTATGTCGGAAGCGTGGTACGAAGCCGGAAAAGCACGGTCTCCCCGCTCCACCACGGTGCGGGTACCGAAGCTTTCCACGAAATCGACCATCGCTTGAGATGGAAGATTATAAAATGCTGATTTAATGAAATTTGGATTCGAGCGAACGTGCCCGGAGAATTCGTTCCACTCCTTGACGTTGGTGAAGTTGCAGCGACCCTTTCCGGTGATCATCACCTTGCGGGCGGGACGGGGCATCTTCTCCAGGACGGTCACCTGCGCGTCGCTGCCGCCGTCCACGAGCGTACGGGCGGCCCGGTATGCCGCCATCAGGCCCGAAGCGCCCCCGCCGATAACGATGATGTCAGACTTCATTGAATAAAAAAAGGGAAAGCTTAGCACATCGCACCGCTACGACCTCATACCCTTGCTGCCTTCCGGCCCTGGGGGATTTTGAGGGAGCTGGTCGTGTACGACTTTCCCGTTGCAAAGTTATAAATTTTTCAGATACTGTCGAATATCAACGGAAGAATGTCATCAACTTTTTCGAATTTCCATATCTTGTCGGCCCCTATCATAATGACTGACATGGGTTTACCCGCCTTGGTCTGGTACTGCGCCATGACCTGGCGGCAGGCCCCGCAAGGGGTCGCGGGCTCCCTTCCGAGCCGTCCGTGCACTCCCCCGGCGATGGCTATGCTGCGCATGTCCTTGTCCGGATACTTGGCGCTGGCGGAGAACATCGCCGTGCGCTCGGCGCAGAGCCCGGACGGGAAAGCGGCGTTCTCCTGGTTGGCCCCGCGGACGATCTGCCCGTTGGACATCCTGACGGCCGCACCGACGTGGAAATGGGAATAAGGAGCGTAGGCGCCACCCATGGCCTCAATGGCCTCCGCGGCAAGTTCGCGGTCCTCGGCGTTCATCTCCTCAATCCTGGAATACTCGAGATAAGATATATTGATGTCTTTCTGTGTCATGCCGAAATGTGGTTTCAATCATCAAACTTAGCCATTTTTAACGAATTATCAAATTTCGCGTATCTTTGCACAGTCATGAAGATATGCGTAGGACTGTCCGGAGGCGTGGATTCCTCCGTCGCCGCACTGCTGCTCAAGCGGCAGGGCTACGACGTGTTCGCGATGTTCATGCAGAACTGGCACGACACGGAAGGCACCCTGCACGGCGACTGCGAGTGGGAGGAGGACCGCTTCGTGGCGGAACTGGTGGCCCGCAAGATAGGCATACCGTTCTATTTCGTGGACCTCAGCAAGGAATACCGCAAGCGCGTGGTGGACTACATGTTCGACGAATACGCCAAGGGGCGCACCCCGAATCCGGACGTACTGTGCAACCGCGAAATCAAGTTCGACGCATTCCTGAAGGCCGCCAGGCGCCTCGGGGCGGACGTCGTGGCCACCGGCCATTACTGCCGCAGGGAAGAGTTGCTGGACGCGGAGGGACGGCCCGTATGCGGCGCCGACGGGAAGCCGCTGTACCGCATTCTGGAAGGCACCGACCCCAACAAGGACCAGTCCTATTTCCTCTGCCAGCTCAGCCAGGAGCAGCTCGCCGCGGCGATGTTCCCTATAGGCGGCCTGCTGAAGCCTGAAGTCAGGCGCCTGGCGAAGGAAGCCGACCTGCCTTCCGCCGACAAGAAGGATTCCCAGGGCATCTGCTTCGTGGGCAAGGTGGACCTGCCGGTCTTCCTGCAGCAGAAGCTGAAGAGCGTGGAAGGCGACGTGGTGGAGGTTTACGATGCCTACTACGGCGCTTCGGAGAAATACCTCCGCGACTGCGCCCTAGTGGACAAGGCTTTCGCCGGCACGGTACCGGGAGAAGGGCTGAGCGACGGCGAGCTCGCGGAACTCAGCACGCCGCAGGACTATTCCGACATACGCTTCGAGACGGAGACCTACCGCTCCGGCAAGCATCACGTCAAGAAGACCCGCTACAAGGACAACCCGTACGGCAAGGTCATCGGCCGGCACGAGGGAGCCCAGTTCTATACGATGGGACAGCGCAAGGGCCTCGCCATCGGAGGCCACGCTTCCCCGGTGTTCGTCATCGCCACGGACGTGGACAGGAATGTCATCTACGTAGGCGAAGGCGAGGAGCACAAGGGACTGTTCCGGCGCTGCCTCCGGGTGCTCCCGGAAGAGCTCCACTGGATCCGTCCGGACCTCGAGATGCAGCCCGGCGAGACCCGCCGTTACAGGGTGCGGATACGCTACCGGCAGCCCCTCCAGGACGCCACCCTGACCAGGCGCGAAAACGGCCTTTTCATCCTCTTCGACGAGCCGCAGAGAAGCATCACTCCGGGGCAGTTCGCGGTGTGGTACACGGACGACGGAGAGATGGTCGGATCCGGGGTGATTTAGGCCCGAAAAAGCCCGAAAATGGCGGTTAACAAAAATGTTACACATATTAACAACTTTGTTTTATTAATTGTCTATGAAAGAGTTTGAGATTGTTTGTCCCCTAAATAGGGAACCGCGGCTCAAAGAGATAGAATCCAAGGCCCAGGGCCTGGAATGGGTGCTGAAAAAGCGTTCCGTGGACGCCCGGAAGGAGCCGGTATGGCGCTACCGCTACGAGGCTTACGAGCCCGGAGAGAAGCCTGCGGAATTCACCCTTCCGGAGTACCGTGACTGCCACGGTTCCGACCCCGTGATAGTGGTCGGCGCAGGCCCTGCCGGAATGTTCGCCGCGCTCAAACTCCTCACCCTCGGAAGGAAGCCGATAGTACTGGAAAGAGGCAAGGACGTCCACTCCAGGAAATTCGACATGGCCGAGCTTTCCAGGACCGGAAAAGTCAATCCGGAGTCCAACTACTGCTACGGCGAAGGAGGGGCCGGCGCCTTCTCCGACGGGAAACTCTACACCCGCAGCACCAAGCGCGGAGACATACGCGAGGTCTTATACAGGCTGGTCGAATTCGGAGCTTCCAGGGACATACTCATAGACGCCCACCCGCACATCGGGTCCGACAAACTCCCGGCGGTGGTGGAGAACATACGCAAATGCGTCATCGCCCACGGCGGCGAGTATCATTTCGGAAGCAGGGTCTGCGGCATCCTGAAGAATGCCGGCGGCCTGTTCGAGGTGAGCTGCGCCGACGGAAAGTGCTATAAGGCGGACAAGGTAATCCTCGCCACGGGCCACTCCGCACGCGACATCTATGAAATGTTGGACCGCAGCGGTGGCGCCCTCGAGGCCAAGGGCTTCGCGATGGGCGTGCGCGTGGAGCATCCGCAGGAGAAGATCAACTGGTGCCAGTACCACGGACAGTGGCAGCCGGGCATGCCGGCCGCGGAATATTCGTTCGTGGAGCAGGTGGACGGAAGGGGCGTTTTCTCCTTCTGCATGTGCCCCGGAGGCATCCTGGTGCCTTCCGCCACCGAACCTTATACGGTCGTGCTCAACGGCATGTCCAACTCCGCCAGAAGCGGCAAGTTCGCCAACGCCGGAGTCGTGGTCCAGATCGAGCCGGAGGACGTCCCCGGGGACAGCCCGTTCAGGCTGATGGACTTCCAGAGGGACGTGGAGCGCAGGATGTTCGACTGGTGCGAACAGGCCCGCTGCGAGGCTGCAAGGCCGCACAGGCACACGAAAGACGAGCAGGCCGTGCCGGAGAACCCTGCGGCCGCCCCCGCTCAGAGAATGGAGGATTTCTGCCTCGGCAAGATCTCGAAGAAGATGCCGGAGACCTCCTACCACCCCGGCGTGATCAGCGCCCCGCTGCACGAGCTCCTGCCCCCCGTCGTCGCCACGAGGCTGCAGAAGGTGTTCCCGCGCGTCAAGATGCGCAACTACTACACGAACGCCGCCCTGCTTCTCGGAGTCGAATCCCGCACCTCCTCCCCCGTCCGGATCCCGCGCGACCCGCAGACTCTCGAATACCTGTCAATGCCCGGCCTCTACCCGTGCGGAGAAGGCGCAGGCTACGCCGGAGGCATAGTTTCCTCGGCACTGGACGGAATAAACTGTGCTGAAGCGGCCGCTGCGGAGAAGGTCCCGGCCGGGCCCGTCGAATCCTAATAATCAGCCATTCTGGACACCGGAGCCGCATCGAGCGGACTGCGGTGGCCTGCCTTGTAGTGGAAATAGCCGGCTATGGCTATCATCGCTGCGTTGTCCGTGGTGAATTTCAGCTCGGGCAGGAAAGTGTTCCACCCGCGCTTGCGGCCCTCTTCCTCGATGCGAGCGCGAAGACCGCTGTTGGCGGAGACTCCGCCGCCTATGGTGATGTCCTTGATGCCCGTCTGCCTGGCGGCTTTCACGAGCTTGTCCATTAGGATATCGATAAGGCACTTCTGGAAGGAAGCGCAGATGTCTTCCTTATTGTTTTCCATGAAGTGACTGTCCTTAATCATCTCATCTCTAACGAAATAGAGAAGTGACGTCTTGATGCCACTGAAAGAATAGTCCAGGCCGGGGATATGCGGTTTGGCGAACTTGAAACGGTTCGGGTCGCCTTCTTTGGCGAGTTTGTCGATGACCGGACCGCCCGGATATCCGAGGCCCATCATCTTGGAGCACTTGTCGAAAGCCTCCCCCACCGCATCGTCTATGGTCTGCCCGAGAATTTCAAAATCCAACGGGTCGTTCACCTTGACTATCTGCGAGTTACCTCCGCTCACCAAAAGGCATAGATAAGGAAAGGACGGTTCCCGCACAGGGACGCCCGGCTGCCTTATGAAATTGGCCAGCACGTGCCCCTGGAGATGGTTGACATCCACCGTCGGGATATCCAGGGCAATGCTGAGCGACTTGGCGAAGGAAGTGCCCACCAGGAGCGATCCGAGAAGGCCCGGCCCCCTCGTGAACGCTATGGCCGTCAGCTCGGACGGTTTCACTCCGGCCTGCCCGAGGGCCTGCTGCACCACTGGCACTATGTTCAGTTCGTGAGCCCTGGACGCGAGCTCCGGGACCACCCCGCCGAATGCCTTGTGCACCGCCTGGGATGCAATGACGTTCGACAGGAGATATCCGTCGCTTATGACGGCGGCGGAAGTGTCGTCGCAGGAGGATTCTATGCCGAGAATGATGTCTGCCATATAGCCGATGATTTGCGGGCACAAATTTAGCAATTATTTCCGTATATTTGTAGATTGCATAGTATGTCTGACAAAGGGTACAACGTTATCGCGCGCGTCGCAGGAGGCATTCTCCTGCTCATCGCGGCCCTGCTCCTGCTCATCCAGGTGCCGGCCGTGCAGTCCCGTCTGGGCCGCATCGTCGCCGACAGGCTGGAGAATGCCCTCGACGGCAAGGTGAGCTGGTCGGACATCCGCATCATGGCCCCCAACGCAGTGCTGATCAAGGACTTGCTCATACTCGACAGCAATCCTTACACCGCGGACGAGTTCGACAAGGGCTACACTCCCACGGACACGCTTGGCTACCTGAAGACCGTCGCGGCCACCTTCTCGCTGAGGGGCCTGCTAAAGGGCGAAGGCTTCCACGTCCGCAGGGCCTACGTGGCGGACGGAGCGTTCAACCTCGTCATCTTCCAGGACGGCGACCGGATCACCAACAACATCAACAGCATCTTCCGCATTCCCGTCAAGCCGGCGGTCAGGCCGGAGCCGGGTCCCGACATATTCGACATACGCAGGGTGAAGGCGAAGAACGTCCGCTACACGATGCGGAATTTCACCGACAACCCGTTCGTCTACAAAGGCACCGGCATCAACTGGATGGACATGGACATCCTCGTGCACGAAGCCCGAGGACACGGTCTGAAGTTCACCGGGGGCAGGATGTACGGCATTTGCGACCACATCAGCGCGACGGAGAAATGCGGATTCAGGCTGAAGGACGTCAGCGGTTCCTTCGCAGTCGGCCAGGGCAAGACGGAGGTGAAGGACCTGGTCCTCGTGGACAACTGGTCGGACCTCAAGCTTGACGAATACACGATGCACTACGATACCCCGAGCTCGTTCGCCCACTACCTGGACTCCGTCAAGATGGGCGCAAAGAGGATCAGGGGCACGCTTGACATGCGCACGATCAACGTCTATTCCGGCGGCGCGCTCGAAGGCAACGAACTCGCCCTCGACATAAAGGACGGCCAGGCATCGGGATACGTCAGCGACTTCTACGTCAACAAACTCAGGTTCACCGAGAAAGGCAGCGGCGTGAGCGGCGGCATAAGCGGCAGGTGCACCGGACTCCCGGACATAAACGCGATGCTGCTCGACGCCGACGTGCACGACCTCACCTTCCGCACGGACCAGCTCGGCAGCGTCATAGGCAACTTCGCCAAAGGCAGCGACATAGACCTCAGCGCATACGCCCCCGGGCAGACGCTCACCCTCAACGGCAACGTCAAGGGCCCGATGAACGGGATCACCTTCACCGGAGGCGTCGGCACCAGTTCCGCGGGCTCGCTCACCACGGTCGCCACCGTCAGGAACATACTCGACAAGGGCAGGGCCGTGGAGATCGACGCAGACGTGACCACCAGGAACCTGGACGTCGGCAAGCTGGCGGGAGGCGTGCCCGTCGGTCCGGTCAGCCTGAACACCAAGGCCAGCGCCGTGCTTTCCGGCGGTGTGCCTTCCATAGACCTCAAGGACCTGGACATCTCCGACATCAGCGCCCTCGGGCACGGATTCAAGGGAATGAAGGCCAGCGGAGCATTCACGAAGGACGGCATCAACGGCGTCATCACCAGCACCGACCCCGCTGCCGATTTCAACATAAGGCTGGACGGCACCGGCATGCCCAAGGACGGGAACGCGGACTACAAGCTTTCCGGCACGGTCAGTTCCGTGCTGCTCTCCGCATTCGGGATCGACACCAAGGGAATGGCGGACAGCCTGTCGGCGAACCTGTCCGGAACCCTCAGGAATACGGCACCGGACGCGCTGGAAGGCAGCCTGGAGATCTACGACGTCAAAGTCAGCGGAATCAACGGCACGGCCACGCTGGAGAACATCATCGCCTCCCTTGAGACCAAGGGCAACCACGCGGACGTGCAGCTCTCCTCCGAGGTGCTCGATGCGAAGTATTCCGGCAGCAGCGACATCCAGAAGGCCATTTCCGACATACAGAAGATCACGACGCGCAGGGAACTGCCGTCCATCTACAAGACCCCCGACAAGAGTCCGGACTTCGACGGGTCCGACGCCTATGAGATGGCGCTCGTGTTCCACAACCCTTATACCGTCCTCCAGTTCATAGCGCCGAAACTCTACGTGAGCGACAGCACCAGGGTCAACCTGAACGTGGACGAAGAAGGCAACCTGGTGGGCCGCGCAGTCGCCCCGAGGCTCGCCTACAACGGCACCTACATCAAAGATGCCCAGATAGGCTTCGACAACTACGACGGCCTCAACGCCACCGTGACCGGAAGCGAGATCAAGGCCGGCGCCGTGATGATGAAGGAGCCCGCACTGACGGCGTTCGCAGAGGACGACCTCTTCAGCGTCCAGTTGCACTACGACAACGTGGCCGAGGTCGGTTCCGGAGAAATCTACGTCAACGGCCTGCTCGAGCGCGACGCGAAGAACGAACTCGTGCTGACGGCCAATCCGCTGGACTCCTACATAAACGTGGAGAACCAGACTTGGGAATTCGGGGAGTCGGAGATAGTCGTCAAGGGCAAGGACATAGACATCAACCGCTTCCTGGTCAGCTGCGGGGAGCAGAGGCTCTTCGTGGACGGCGGCATCTCATCTTCAAAGAAGGACACCCTGGACGTCTACATGGACGACTTCAACCTCGCCATAGTGGATGAGTTCCTGGAGAACAAGCTTGGCGTCAAGGGCTTCCTGACCGGAGAGGCGCACGTCATCTCCCCCACCGGCGCCGACATGGGCATGATGCTGAAGTTCGACGCCGAGGAGGTCGCGATGGGCGGCACTCCGCTCGGCAACTTCAACATCGCCGGACGCTGGGACAACGATGACAACAAGATCAGGGCATTCGTCAGCAACGACCTGGGCGAAAGGATACCGCTGACCGCTTCCCTCGCCTACGGGGTCAAGGACAAGAACGTAAGCGCAGACCTCAAGCTGGACGGCTTCAGCACGGCCGCGGTCAAGCCGGTGGTTAACAGCATAATGAGCGACATCGGCGGAACGCTGAGCGGCCACGTGACCCTGAGCGGCAACATGGACAAGCCCGTCATCTCCGGCGAAGGCTGCCGCATCGATTCCGTATTCTTCCGCCTCATCCCCACGGGAGTGACCTATTTCCTCAACGGAGACTTTGCCGTGGACGGGAAGGGCGTGCACTTCGCGGACGTGGACGTGAGTGACCGTGAATCCGGACGGGGAACCCTGAACGGCTCGCTGACCTGGAACAACCTGAAGGACTTCGGGCTCGACGCCGGCATCAGGTTCTACCGCCTGCTCGCCATAGACAGCGAGGCCGGGCACAACCTGCCGTTCTACGGAAAGCTCAAGGCTTCCGGAAGCGCGACGGTCAAGGGCCCGTTCCAGGCGCTCCAGATCGATGCGAACGCCAGGACGGCGGATATCGGCGAAGTCCACGCAAGGCTCAATTCTTCGCTCATAGGCTCCACCAGCGACCTGCTCACCTTCCTGGAGGCGCAGAAGACCCTCGACCATTACGAGCAGCTGATGAAGGAGGCTGAAAAGAAGGACGCGGGCAAGAGCAAGGGCGACCTGCACCTGAAGGCACGCGCCACCCTCTCGCCCGAAGTCACGGGATTCGCCGAATTCAACACCGGCGGCGCAAGCATGGCGTCCGTGTACGGAAGCGGCACCGTCGACCTGGAACTGAGGCCCTCCAAGGGCATCTTCACCCTCAACGGAGACTACGGCATCAACGGCGGCAACATCCACCTGGATGCCGTCAACCTGCTGGACAAAGAGTTCTCCGTCAAGGACGGCAGTTCCGTCAGTTTCGGCGGCAACATACTCGACACCGGCCTGGACGTGACCGCCGTCCATACAGTGAAGACCTCCCTTTCCAACCTGCTCTCGGATTCCACCGTGGTCGGGACCAGGAGGCCGGTGGACTGCGAGCTCCGCATCTCCGACAAGCTGCGTAACCCTTCCGTGTCATTCGCCATCAACGTCCCCGACCTCGACCCCACCACCAAGTCCATGGTGGAAGGCGCGCTCAACACCCAGGACAAGATCCAGAAGCAGTTCGTATCGCTGCTGCTCTTCGGCACCTTCCTGCCGAGCGAGATGTCGGGCATCGTGAATTCAACCTCTTCCCTGCTCTCCAACATGGGTGAGATATTCGCCGGACAGGTCAATTCCATCCTGCAGAAACTCGACATCCCCCTCGACCTCGGATTCGGCTACCAGAACGACGGCGGCACGGACATCTTCGACGTCGCCGTGTCCACCCAGCTGTTCAACAACAGGGTCATAGTGAACGGATCCTTCGGCAACAGGCAGTACAAGTCCACCGGATCCACCGACATGGTGGGCGACGTGGACGTGGACATCAAGCTCGACAGGGAGGGAACCTTCAGGGTGAACCTGTTCTCCCACTCCGCCGACGACTACACCAACTATCTCGACTACTCCCAGAGGAGCGGCGCGGGTATCAGTTACCAGAAGGAGTTCAGCACCTTCGGGGAGCTCATACGCAGCATCTTCCGCAAGCAGCAGCCGAGGCCGGCGGAACAGCCCCGGCGCACCGGTCCGGGGAAGACGGAGAACGTGGAAGTCTCGGTGACGACCGGCAGGGAAGGCCGCCGCGAAAGGGCACGAGAAGGCCGTCGCGGGACTGGCCCGTCCGGCAGGCAGAGGGAGATGAAAGAGATCCGGATAGAAGAATGAGAATAGCTTTCCTTACGCTGGGCTGCAAGCTCAATTACGCGGAGACATCCACGTACGAACGCGGTTTCGCCGCCGCGGGGCTGGAGATCGTGCCCTGGCGCGAGAAAGCCGACATATACCTCGTGAACACCTGCTCGGTCACTTCCACGGCCGACATGAAATCCAGGAACCTCGTGCGCAGATGCCACCGCCTCAACCCCGATGCGAAACTCATCGTCACCGGGTGCAGCGCACAGCTCAGGCGGGAGGAACTGGAGGCCATCGAGGGCGTGGCGAAGGTGTTCGGAGCCGACGAGAAAGCGCTCGTTGTTCCCGGAACCCTCGCCCTGGTCATCCCGGACTTCGTTCCCGGAAAGACGGACCCGGCGGCGGTATTCGGCGCCTATAGCAGCGGGGAAAGGACGCGCTCGTTCCTCAAGGTGCAGGACGGCTGTGACAATTTCTGCAAATACTGCACTGTCCCATACGCCAGGGGAAGGAGCCGGAACGTTCCCGTCTGCGAATGCGTCCGAGGCGCCCGGGAGATAGCCGCCAAGGGTATCAGGGAGATAGTGCTCACAGGCGTCAACACCGGCGATTTCGGGCGCACGACAGGCGAGAGTTTCCTGGACCTGCTCAAGGCGCTCGACGCGGTGGAAGGCATAGAAAGGTACAGGATCTCGTCCATCGAGCCCAACCTTCTGACGGAGGATATCGTGGACTGGATCGCGTCCGGGACCAAGTTCCAGCCGCATTTCCACATCCCGCTCCAGACCGGCTCCGACGTGATGCTGGAGAAGATGGGACGCAGGTACACCACCGCCTTCTTCGCGGACAGGATTGCCTACATCAGGAAGAAGCTGGAGGCCCCCGGGAAGCCCCTGGTGTTCTTCGGCATAGACGTGATGGTCGGGCTGCCCGGCGAGACGGAGGAGCTCTTCAGGGAGACGGTGGATTTCATCACCCGAATCCATCCCGCATTCATCCACGTATTCCCCTACTCCCGCAGGCCGGGCACGCCGGCGGCGGAAATGCCGGGGCAGGTCAGCGCTGCCGAGAAGGCGCGCAGGGTCGCTGTATTGGAAGAACTGTGCGCGCGCTTCCACGAAGGTTTCCGCGAGGCCAACAAGGGCGTACACGAGCGCGTGCTGTGGGAATCGTCCGACAGGAACGGACGCATGGAAGGCTATACGGGCAACTACATCAGGCTCGAGCGCCCCTATGACGGGGAGCTGGCCGGAAAGATCTGCGACGTGGTGATCTAGCCTCCTATCACGAGGCCGTCATATGCCGGATGGACGTGTTCCGGCAGCATTTTCTCGAACTCGGAGTATTTCGGAAGCAGATGGGAAATGTGCGTGATGTACGATTCCTTCGCCCCCACCCTCCCGAAGAAATCCAGGCACTCCTGCAATGACGGATGGGAATGATGCTGGCCTATCTTGACGCATCCCAGCGTCACGGCGTCCAGCCCCTTGAGCTTATCGTACTGGTCCTCCTCCAGCAGATTGATGTCGGTGAGGTAGGCTATGTTGCCGAAGCGGTAGCCGAGGACGGAGAGTTTCTTGACCTTGTGATGCCAGCCCTGGATGGGGACTATCTCCACCGGAGTGTCCTCGGTGCTCTTGGGCGGGAAATGGCGGAAGCCGAAGCCGCGTTCCCATTCCAGCCAGTCCTCGATGGCGTTGGAATGCACCAGGAAGGGATGAGAGCCGTCTATGTTGTGGACGTGGAACTCGGGAGCACCCTGGTATTTGACTTCCACGAACGCATACGGGTACTCCCCTTTCAGGGTGTCTTCCACGTATTTCTCGCAGTAGATGTTGATGGGATGGTGCTCGATCAGGTTGAACGCCCTCACGTCGTCCAGGCCTCCGGTGTGGTCCTTATGGTTGTGGGTCAAGAGGATGGCGTCTATGTGGCGGACGTCCTGCCGCAGCATCTGGTAGCGGAAATCCGGGCCGGCGTCCACGAGTATGGTGAGCCCGCCGTATTCCACCAGCACGGAAGCGCGCAGCCGCTTGTCGCGCGGGTCCGCGGACTTGCAGACCTCGCAGTCGCATCCTATCATCGGCACGCCCTGGGAGGTGCCGGAACCGAGGAACGTGAGTTTAGCCTTATTCATTTTCAATGGTTACCGAAGACCACTCCGCCTTGCCGGAGACGGGAGGGTTGTGCTTGGAAAGCCGCACGCTCACG
>CADAFW010000032.1 GCA_902787295.1 uncultured Bacteroidia bacterium | reverse complement strand
GCTCCGCCAGAAAGATGCGCTGCCTTACATCTATCCCGGGCTCGAAGAACTGCCGGAAATCCAGCGTACCGGGGACATCTTCTTCCCGAAGAACTGGTGTAACGCGCTGCTCCGCGGGCACGGCAGCGCCGCGGCGAAAGACGAGGTGCTGCGCTTCCTCGCGGACCATCCGGATTTCCCGCCCCTCCTGGAAGGAAAACTTCTCCAGGCTGCGGACCATCTTCTGAGGGACACGGGAGGACAGAATTGAGAGTATTTGTCTTGTCCTCTATTTTTAATATCTTTGCAACTACTTTTAAAAGATAGAACGATATGAATCTCAGAGACATCAAAAAGGACATCGACTACGTATTCAGCGCATTCATCGAGGACTGCACCATCGTTGCTGCAGTGAATCCGAAGGCTGATTCCGACGTGATAAGCGGACTCTACGAAGAGGCCGTGGAGAAGTACAATGACCTCCGTGACAAGGCGGCCGTGAAGGTCGAAGGCGGCAAGAAGGCATATTTCACCGCCCTTTCCAAGGAGATCTGCGAGGAAGTCGACGCCCTCTACGACAAGCTCAGCGCTGCCGTGAAGAAGACCGTCGCGGCAAAGTAGCTTGAGAAAGTCCCTCCTTCTGGCGATCACTGTCGCGTCCATGCTATGCAGCGTGGACGCGACTGGTGCTATTCGTACGCGCGCGCAAAAGGAGGTAAGCGACATCTGCAGGCAGGAACCGCTGCGCTCCGGCGTGTACGGCGTGCTGGCGGTCCGGATGAACGGCGACACCCTCGTCAGCATCAATCCCGGCCAGAAGATGGTCCCTGCCAGCACCGCCAAACTGGTGACCACCGGCGTCGCGCTCAAGACCCTCGGCCCGGACTTCCGTTTCCGCACTGGAATTGGCTACGTGGGCACCGTGACCGCCGACAGCACCCTGGTGGGCGACGTGTTCATCATCGGCGGCGGCGACCCCACTACCGGCTCGTCCAACCCCATTGCAACGGGCGCATCCGCCCTCTTCGCGAAGTGGACCCGTTTCCTGCGCGATGCCGGAATAGGCAGGGTGCAGGGCCGCATCATCGGCGACCCGCGCTATTTCAAGGATCCCGACCCGGTCAATCCCGGATGGCTCTACGAAGACGTGGGACTCGGCTACGGGGCAGCCCCTTCCGGACTCAATTTCCACGAGAACATCCTGAACTTCAAGGTGGCTCCCGGCGCGGGCGAGGGATCGCATCCCATTGTCACCCAGGGCTATCCCAAGACCCCCTGGATGAGCTGGCGCAACAGCACCATCAGCGTGGACGGCGCGAGCGCGGACGCGATGTACTGCATCACCAGCGGCTTCGGCCCGTACCTCGAGTTCGTGGGCAAGTTCCCGGTCAAGGGCATACGCGAGTACACGCTCGAGTGCGCGAACCGCTTCGGGGCCTACACCTGCGCCAGCCTGTTCTGCGACTACCTCTGCGCCCACGGCCTGAGCGTGTCCGACGGCGCCGGCGACGTCTCCCCGGCCGGATACATCCGCACGGAACTCGCTTTCGGCGAGAGCGAAAGCCCTTATCCGCCGCATACCTTCTCCCGTACCGACATGGGCTACAACGCCCAGCCGTCGGCGGCCCCCGCGCAGGGGAGCATCACGCTGGTGGGCAGCACCGTCTCCCCGACGCTTACGGAAATCGTGCGCGAAACCAACTGCAAGAGCGACAATTTCTATGCGGAAACCCTCGCTCGGATGATCTCCCTGAGGAAATCCCGTTCGGTCAGGTACGATTCATGCAGTGTAGCCATCGTGAACCAGCTCGGTGCCCTTGGCATCCGTACGACGAACAACTGCCAGATTTATGACGGCAGCGGACTGTCGCGCAAGAACTACTTCTCTCCGCGCTTCCTGGTGGCTTTCCTCCGGGCGATGGCGAAGACGAACGTGTTCAACGAGTTCTTCGATTCCCTCCCGGTGCCGGGAGAGGAGAAGACCACGCTGTCCACCCGCATGAAGACGGCTCCTGACGAGTTGAAGGCGCGTATCCATATGAAGAGCGGCTCCATGAACGGGGTGCGTTGCTTCAGCGGCTACATCACCACTCCGGACATCGATCCGCGCCGTACGGTTGTGTTCGCCGTGATGACCAACAACGTCACCGCGGGCAGCACCACGGTGTATTCGATGCTGGAGGACATCATCTTCGCGATTGCGGAGGATAATTGATCAGAGGGAAATGCACAGATTGCTGTCGATATTCACCGCAGCCTCGCTGCTCTGCGCCTGCAACGTGGTCTCGTCCATCATCCACGATGACGAGGTCGTGGCACGCGTGGGAGGCGAGAAGCTGTATCTTTCCGAGGTCACCAAGTTCGTCCCGGACTTCATCGCTCCGGAGGACAGCGCGGCGCTCGCAAGGCAGTACATCAATTCCTGGGCGACCCAGATACTCTATCTGCAGGCGGCCGCGGACAGCCTTTCCGAGGAGGACGTGGACGTGTCCGCTGAACTTGAGGATTACCGCCGCTCGCTCCTGCGCTACCGCTACGAGCAGCATTACATCAGGCAGCACCTGGACACCCTCGTGACCGATGAGCAGCTCCGGGCGTATTATGAATCCCACCGGGACGCCTTCGTGCTCGAGCGCCCGCTCCTGCGCGTACGCTTCGCGGACGTGATGGCGGATTCCCCGTCGCGTGAGGCGATCATCTCCGTCCTCGCGCAGGACGACTGCTCGGAGGTGATGCAGGCCGATACCGTATTGCGCTCGGCTGCAATACGTTACAGCGATCTGTCCGCATCGTGGACGGACGCCATGGTCCTGGCGAAGGAGTTCGGTACGGACTACCTTACGATGCTGGGACATCTCAAGGGAAACTATATCACCTACGAGCCGGAGGGCCGTGGTGACGTCATGATAGCTTATGTCGTGGACATCGAGAAATACGGCGTGGCCCCGCTGGAGTCCTGCCGGGACCGCATCCGCGACTACATACTCAGCGGCAGGAAACGCGACCTCATCAACGGACTGGAACAGGAGTTGCTTGAGGATGCGGTGGACCGTAAACAATTCGTAATCTATTGATGATGACAATCGTTCGCAGAATAATCGTCGCGGCTATGCTGCTCCCGCTCTGCCTGGGAGCCTCCGCCCAGAAGTACAACAAGATCATCGACAAGAGCGTCGCGGTCGTGGGCAATGAGCTCATCACCATCTCGGACATCGAGGCCGAGGTGCAGATGATGCGCGCCCAGGGCAGCGGCTCGGACCGCAACGCGCGCTGCGAGATCCTCGAGGGGATGATGCAGTCCAAGCTGCTCCTGATGCAGGCCCGCCTGGACTCGCTGGAAATCAGCCACGACATGGTGGAGGCCGAACTCTCCAACCGTATAGACAACGTCCGCACCGCGCTCGGTGGCGATGACGGGGTGGAGGAGTACTTCGGCAAGCCCCTCTACAAGCTCCGCCAGGACTGGCGCAACCAGCTCGAGGACCAGTCCCTCACCCAGCAGGAGCAGATGGAGATCGCCAACAACATCCCCGAACTCACTCCGTATGACGTGAAGAAGTTCCTGGATACCGCCGACGTGGCAGACCTCCCGGTGATCCCCATCAAGTACAAGCTCAGTCAGATCTGCGTCTATCCGGACCGTGAGGCGGCGGCGCTTGCCGTGAAGGAGAAACTCCTGAACCTCCGCGAGCGCATCCTGAACGGCGAGAAGTTCGCCACCCTGGCGCGCCTGTATTCCGAGGACCCCGGCAGCGCGAGGAAGGGCGGTGAGCTCGGAATGGCCTCCAGGTCCATCTTCTGGCCCGCTTTCGCCGATGCCGCCATGTCCCTCAAGCCGGGCATCATCAGCCAGATAGTGGAGACTCCGGACGGCTTCCACATCATCGAGGTGCTGGAGAAGAAGGGCGACATGTTCAACGCCCGCCATATCCTCATGAAGCCGGAATATACCGTCGCGGACCGCGAGAAGGCATTCTCCAAGTTGGATTCGCTCAAGACGCTCATAGACTCCGCCGAAGTCACCTTCGACGTGGCCGCGTTCTTCTATTCGCAGGATCCCGCGTCCCGCACCAACGGCGGCCAGATGGCCGACCCGGCCACCGGCTCCGCATACTTCGAGATAGACCAGCTCAAGCCCCAGGACTACACCGCCATCAAGGAACTCGAGGAGGGGCAGATCTCCGCTCCGTTCGAGAGCCTGGACAACGAGGGCCGCGACGGCAACCTCGTCTACAAGATCGTCAAGCTGGACAAGATCGTCCCCAGCCATACCGCCACCTTCGAGAACGACTACACGACGCTGCTGCAGATTGTGAAGAACGCCAAGCAGATGGAGGCCATAGACAAGTTCATAGACGACAAGATAGAGAGCACGTACATAACCATCGATCCTCTCTTCAAGGATTGTGAATTCTCACGGGCAGGATGGGCAAAGAAGTTCAAGGAAGAATAGCCCTCGCCCTCACGGCATTGCTGCTGTTGGCCGCCGGGCCGGCGTTTGCGCAGAAGAAGGCGCAGACGGACTCGCTCGTGCGCCTGGTGAAGGCACATTCCATCGAACTCATAGAAAAATTCGGCCGCAACTACCGCAAGACGGTGGAGGCGACCTTCCTGCATAACGGCACCTACCTCGTCTGCGACACCGCCATGTGGAACGTGGACGGCAAGATCATCAACTGCTGGGGGCACGTGCAGCTCATCCAGGACCAGACGGTGCTGACCAGCGAGAAGCTGGACTACTACATCGACGACGACCTGGCGCAGTTCCGCGGCAGGACCGTCCAGCTCCGCAACAAGAAAAACAACATCCTGCGCACCCGCAACCTGGACTACAATACCAAGGACAGTATCGCCGTCTTCCGCGGCGGCGGGGCGATGCGGGACGAGGAAGGCCAGATCATCGAGAGCCGCGAGGGTACCTACGAGAGCTCCAAGAAGCTTTTCACCTTCAAGGACCAGGTCAACATGTACACGGATTCCGTGTTCGTGAAGACCTCCGACCTCATCTACGACGGCGAGCGCAAGACAGCCGATTTCATAGCCTACGTGGACTTCTGGAAGGACGGGAACATGCTTTCCGCCGGCAGGGGCTGGTACAACCGCGCCGACGAGATATTCTTCTTCGAGCAGGACGTCCACGGCCTTTCCGAGGAGCAGGAGACCTGGTCGGATTCGCTGTTTTTCTACCGCATCCCGCAGAACGTGCTCCTGCTGGGCAACGCCCATATCCAGGATACGTCCCGCCACGTGGCCGGAATGGCCGACTACATCTTCTATGAGGACACCCTCTCCCTCGTGACCATGAAGGGGCAGGCCGCGGTGGCCATGCGCACGGAGCAGGAGAACAACAAGCACAAGATAGACACCCTGTACATGGGTGCCGATTCCATACGCTACATCACCCACAAGATGTGCGACATCCCCGACGACGTGAAGAAGGTCGCGGAGGGAAGGATAGGGGCGATGTACGAGGATCCCGTGAACGCTTACCGCCGCAAGGCCGCCGAGGAGGCTGCAAAGGCTGCCGAGGAAGCCGCGAAGAACGATCCCAACGCCAAGGCCAAGGCTGCCGCCGAGGCCAAGCAGAAGGGCAAGGGCGGTGCCGCGAAAGAGGCCCCGGCCAAGGAGTCTCTGCTGCCCGGCGGGCAGGAAGGTGAAACCCCTGAAGGTGAGGGAGTTGTCCCCGACGGCGAGGGCGAAGGGGAAGGCGCGGCGAAGTCGGATTCGCTGAAGAATCCGGCCGATTCCGTACACGTGGAACTGGATACCACCAAGGTGGGCTTCCTCACCGCCGTGGGCCACGTGAAGCTCTTCCGCAAGGACATGCAGGTGCGCTGCGATTCGCTGCAGTACTGCGACCTGGATTCCATAGCCCGCTTCTACATCAAGCCCATAGTCTGGAACGACGGCAACCGGCAATACACCGCCGACTCCCTTTCCGTGCTCATCAAGCAGGGCGGCATAGACCGGGCCAGCCTGATGTCCAACGCATTCATAATCACGCAGGAAGACAGCCTCTACTTCGACCAGATCAAGGGCACGGAGGTGATGGCTTACTTCGATACGACCTCCGCGTTGAGGCGCTTCGATGCGCTCGGCGGCGCCACTGCGATGTTCTTCCTGACGGAGAATGACGAGATAGCCACCGTGAACAAGGTGGAGAGCAAGATGCTGTCCGCCCTCCTCGTGGACGGCGACCTCGACAGGGTCTATTACTTCGACGCCCCGAAGAACGACGCATATCCTATCGTCCAGCTGGGCGAGAAGGATATGAGGATGAAGGGTTTCAACTGGGATCCGGATTCACGTCCCAGGGGCCGCAGGGACATCACTTCGCTTGAGGTCAAGCCGACCGAGCGCGACTATTACGAGAGCCGCCCGAGGGCGCAGTTCGCCCAGACGGAGATATATTTCCCCGGCTACATGAAGACCGTCTATGCCGGCATCGAGGACGCGCGTCGCCGCAAGCGTGAGGCCCGCCGCGCCCGCGAGGCGGCCGAACAGGCGGCGAAGGACAGCCTCGCAATGGCCAAACGGGATTCCAGCACCTTCAAGCTGGACAGCCTTCAGAAGGCGGATCTCGCTGAGCTTGAGGAAGTTGCCAAGGAAGAATGGCCGGAGGTCCCGGACAGCCTCAATGCGCCTGTGCCCGGCAGTTCAGAGCGCCTGAGCCAGTCGGAGATCACCAGCCGTGCGGAGCGCACGAAGCCGGAGGAGAACACGAAGCCTGCGGTGAAGCCGGAGCAGACGACCAAACCGGAGGAGAAAGAGAAGCCTGCGGTGAAACCGGAGGAGAAGCCGGACGCCGGAACTGTGAAACCAGACGAAAAACCGGAAGAGAAACCAGACGAAAAGCCGGAGGTCAAGCAGCCGGAAGTCAAGCAGCCGGAGGGCGAAGTCGCCGCGGAGGAAACGCCCGCGGTGAAGCCGGACACCACACAGATGAATCTTCCTGATTCAGTGGCGGTTGCCATAGACTCGACTGCCATCAAGAAGGCCCTTGAGAAGAAGCGCCGCCAGGAAGCGCGCTGGGCCAAGCAGATGGAATCTGCCCGCATCCGCAAGGAGAAGGAGGACGCCCAGGAGGAGAAACGCCGCCTCGCCATTGCCGAGCGCGACGCCAAGTGGGCCGCCCTGGATTCCCTGGATGCCGCGAAGAAGGCCGTCAAGGACAGCGGAAAGAAGGACAGGCAGCGTGCGCGCACCCGCCGCGCCGTGCTTGCGCAGTTGCAGCAGGATGCGAGGGACCAGGCCAAGCTCGAGCGCTACATAGCCCGGTACCAGAAGCAGAAGGCCCGCCGCGACGCCCGCGAGGCGAAGAAGCTGGAGCGCCAGGCTGCCAAGGAAGCCGCCCGAGCGGAACGTGAGGCTGCCCGCGCGGCGCGTGAGGCGGTTCCGGTCAAAGAAGAGAAGAAACCAAATAGCGAAATAGATGAGCAAACCGAATCTCAGCCTTCCGGAGAACGCGCACCGGAAATTGAACCCGGGGGAAAGCTACAAACCCCTGTTGGGCGCTGATCAGAAGCCTCTCGAGGTTACGCCGTATTCTGTGGCCTTCGGCCTCCTGATGACCGTATTGTTCTCGGCAGCAGCTGCTTACCTCGGACTTAAGGTAGGCCAGGTGTTCGAGGCAGCCATCCCCATCGCCATCCTCGCGGTCGGCATCACCGGCGCGCTCGGCAAGAAGGGAGGCCTCGGCCAGAACGTCATCATCCAGAGCATCGGAGCCTGCTCCGGCGTGGTCGTGGCCGGCGCCATCTTCACCCTTCCGGCCATCTACATCCTCGGCCTGGAGGTCAATTTCTGGCAGATGTTCCTCAGTTCGCTGCTCGGCGGTTTCCTCGGAATCCTCTTCCTCATACCCTTCCGCAAGTATTTCGTCAAGGATATGCACGGGGAGTATCCTTTCCCCGAGGCTACTGCCACCACGCAGGTGCTCGTCAGCGGTGAGGGCGGCGGAAACAGCGCCAAGACCCTCGTCCTGGCCGGCCTCATCGGCGGTATCTACGATTTCGTGATCGCCACTTTCGGCGCGTGGGCCGAGACCCTCAGCACCACCGTGATGCATTGGGGACAGGTCGTCGCCGACAAGGCAAAGGTGGTCCTCAAGCTCAACACCGGCGCCGCTGTGCTGGGCCTCGGCTACATCATCGGCCTCAAGTATTCCTTCATCATCTGCTGCGGCTCGCTGCTCGTATGGCTCGTGATCATCCCGCTGATGAACCTCATCTGGGGAGGCCAGGTGCTCGATTTCATGGGCTCCGGCCTTATGCAGACCGTGGGTGACATGTCCGCCGACGAGATCTTCCGCACCTATGCCCGCCACATCGGCATCGGAGGCATAGCCACCGCCGGTATCATCGGCATCATCAAGAGCGCCGGCGTGATCAAGAGCGCCGTCGGCCTCGCGGCAGGGGAGTTCAGGAAGAAGCCGGGCGAATCCGTCGCCAAGGCGGAGCGCACCCAGGAGGACCTCCCGATGAAGACCGTCATCTTCGGAATCACCCTCACCCTGATCGCTGTATTCGCATTTTTCGCGCTGGGCGGAGTGGTCAGCAATATCTGGCAGGCCCTCATCGGCCTCGTGATAGTGACCGTCATCGCGTTCCTGTTCACCACCGTGGCGGCCAACGCGATTGCCATCGTGGGTACCAACCCGGTCAGCGGAATGACCATCATGACGCTGATAATCACTGCGTTGGTGCTTGTGGCAGTGGGGCTCAAGGGTAACGCCGGAATGGTGGCTGCGATGGTCATCGGCGGCGTGGTCTGCACCGCGCTCAGCACTGCGGGCGGCCTCATCACCGACTTCAAGATCGGCTACTGGATCGGCACCACCCCCAGGAAGCAGGAAGTATGGAAATTCGTCGGCGTGGCCGTGGCGGCCGCTACCGTCGGAGGCGTGATGATGATCCTGAACAAGACCTACGGATTCACCGGCGAAGGTGCGCTCGTCGCTCCCCAGGCCAATGCTATGGCCGCGGTCATCCAGCCTATGATGAACGGCGGCAACGCGCCCTGGCTGCTTTACGGTATCGGCGCAGTCATAGCCATCCTGCTCACGGTCTTCAAGGTTCCCGCGCTTGCGTTCTGCCTCGGAATGTTCATTCCCATCGACCTTAACCTTCCGCTGCTGCTCGGCGGCGCCATCGCGTGGTTCGTGAGCACCCGCAGCAAGGACAAGGAGGTCAATGCGGCAAGGCTCGAGAAGGGCACCCTCATCGCCAGCGGCTTCATCGCCGGCGGCGCGCTGATGGGAGTCGTCTCCGCAATCCTCAAGTTCGCGGGATGCGACTGGTTCCTGAAGGGCTGGAACACCGTCGCCGCAGGTCACGCCGCATCCGGCGCCGAGGCCATTGCCATAGTGCCGCTGGTAGCGATCTGCGCCTATATGATCCTTTCTTCGCTGAAGCGGAAGTAATCCCCTCAGTGTGCCCGGAGGCGGGCGGCGAATTCTTCGGGGGTGAAGAAAAGGAGGCCGGAGCCTTCTTTCCGCCGGCGGAATTCACGGTCGGAAGTGACGACTGCGTCACAGCCTTCGGTATCGGCGTGCGCGAACTGAGCGTCATCCTCCAGGTCTCCACCGCCGTGGAGTATCGCATCGCGGATGTCGAAATAGTGGATGGCGTCTATATTGATGTAGTTCGTGATTGACAGAATGCACTGTCCGAAGGCCTCCCGGTCGAAGGCCGCGGCATTCCTGGAGAGGATATAGGCGGCATCCAGAATGCTCTGCGTCGTGATCACGCCTTCCAGGCAACCGTCCCGGATGGCCTGGAAGATGAAGGCCGATGCATCGGCGGACGGGCGGTCCGGCGTGCAGAGCACATCCAGCAGGACATTGGTGTCCAGCAGGACTTTGTATTTAGGCCTGACCATACTTCTCCCAAAGATAAGCCAGCCGGGGGTCGGCTTCCAGCTCTTCAGCTGTCGGCGCCGGCAGTTTGAACCTGGCCAGGTTCCGGACCTCGTCGGAAACCTTCATGCCCGCCGGCAGCATCGGTATTGCCGACGATTCTGCCGTGGCCTCGTCCAGGATCCGTTCCACATAGCTGTTGAAGGAGCATTTCTCCTTACGTGCTCCGCGCTTCACCCTGTCCATCAGCTCAGGCGGAAGCCGCAGGACAGTCTGTATCCGTATTGTCTCCATAGTCGCTTGTTTTCTGCAAATATATCCGGTTCTGATATCATTTCCAAGAACTGATATCATTTTACGGTAGCCTGCCGCGAAAACAAGCGGACGGATGGTTATTTCGCGAAGAGCGAAATCAGGTTGAGGATTACGGCAGAAGCCTTTTCCATCGATTCGACGGGGACCCACTCCATCTTGCCGTGGAAGTTGAGGCCGCCGGCGAAGATGTTGGGGCAGGGCAGGCCCTTGAAGGAGAGGTTGGCGCCGTCGGTGCCGCCGCGGATGGGCTGGATGCGGGGTTTCACGCCGGCCATCTCCATCGCTTTCACCGCTTTCTCGATGATGTGGTAGTGCGGCTCCACCTGTCCGCGCATGTTGTAGTACTGGTGGCGTATCTCCACGGTGGCTGTACCGTCGCCGTATTTGGCGTTGATGAAGTCGGCGCACTGCTGCATCACCTTCTTCTGGTTGGCGTGCTTGTCCAGGTCGTGCTCGCGGAGGATATAGGTCAGGGTGGCCTCCTCCACGGTGCCCTTGAAGCCGATGGCGTGGAAGAATCCTTCGTAGCCCTCGGTGTATTCGGGCCTCTGCTCCACCGGGAGCAGTGAATTGAATTCCTGGCCTATGAGTATGGCGTTCTTCATCTTGCCCTTGGCATATCCGGGGTGGACGTTGCGGCCCTGGATGTGCACCGTGGCGGCAGCGGCGTTGAAGTTCTCAAATTCCAGTTCCCCGACCTCGCCGCCGTCCATCGTGTAGGCGAAGTCGGCGCCGAATTTTTGCACGTCGAACTTGACCACTCCGCGGCCGATCTCTTCGTCCGGGGTGAATCCTATCTTGATTTCGCCGTGCTTGAATCCGGGGTTAGCCGTTATGTATGCGGCGGCGGCCATGATCTCGGCCACTCCGGCCTTGTCGTCGGCGCCGAGGAGGGTGGTCCCGTCGGTGGTCACGATTGTTTCTCCCTTATGGTCAAGCAGTTCCGGGAACTCCGCAGGATCCAGTACGAGGCCGGGCACGCCGGTCAGGGGGATGGGGCTGCCGTCGTAGTTGCGTATGATCTGGGGCTTGACGTCCTTGCCGCTTGCGTCGGGAGCCGTGTCCACGTGGGCGATGAAGCCCAGCTTCGGCACTTCCTTGTCCAGGTTGGAGGGGATGGTGGCCATCACGTAGCCGTATTCGTCCAGTTCGGCCTTGATGCCCATCGCCTTGAGTTCGTCGCGGAGCATCTTGAGGAGGTCCAGTTCCTTCATCGCGGAGGGCTGGCTTTCACTTTCTTCGTTGGACTGGGTATCGACTGCGACGTAGCGCAGGAATCTTTCGAGAATCGTTTCCATTTCTTTTCTTCTGTGTGAATTACAAAAATAGCGAAAATTGTCGGTTCGCGATGTTATATTTGCATCTCAAACCACACGATCATGAAAGCTTTCAAATCTTTTGTCTTCACGCTTGCGGCAGCGATCCTGCCCCTTGCGGCCGTCCTGATGCCGTCCGACGCGTTTGCGCGCAAGAAAGCGCCGGTGCCGGTGGCATTCCCGGCAAGTTCGTCAGAAGTAGTGTATACCGGCCGCACCCTCGTGCACGCCGACACCGTAGGAATGAGCTGGAGCGGCGTCTACGGGCACGTCCGCTTCACCGGCCCCAGCCTCACGATGGACTGCCGTTCCGACGCCAAGGCCATACTCAATGTATGGGTGGACAAGGAGATGGGCGCCGAGGCCGACACCAAGGTGACGGTGCTCAAGAGCGACACCACCATAGTCCTCGCCGCCGGCCTGGGCAAGGGTGAGCACGAGGTCTGGTTCCAGAAGCGTACCGAGGGCAGCCAGGGCGCCTTATATATAAATAAATATAATGTATGCGGCAGCCTGCTCCCGGCGGGTGGCGGGAAGGCGCGCCTGATCGAGGTGATAGGCGATTCCTATACCTGCGGCTTCGGCACGGAGAATTCCATCCGCACCGATCCCTTCACCCCGGAGACGGAGAACTGCAACTATGCCTACGGATGCATCCTCGCGCGCTACTTCGGCGCCGACTACAGGCTCATCAGCCATTCCGGCATAGGCGTGGCCAGGAATTACGGCGACGGCGGCGGCAAGACCATGGTCGAGCGTTATCCGGAGACCTTCGACGCCACCCGCGGGGACAACGCCTGGGACTTCGCCGCGTCCCGCCGTCCGGACATAGTGGTGATCTACCTCGGCACGAACGACTTCTCAAGGAACAAGCAGCCCAAGATGGCCTACTTCGTGAGCAAGTACTGCGAGCTCATCGCCCAGGTGAAGAAGGCTTACGGCGACGATGTGCCGGTGCTGTGCGTGGCGTCCAGGATAGACGAACTCGCCGGGGCGTACGTGAAGGCTTCCGTGCAGGCCTGCGGATACCCCCGCGTGGAGTGGATGCAGCTGAACGAGCGGGTGCACAACGATGAGGACGAACTGGGAGCCTCCTGGCATCCGAACTACAAGGGCCAGAAGAAGGTCGCGATGAGCCTGATCCCGTACATTTCCACCCTCACGGGATGGCCGCTGGAAGAAAAAGCGGTGCTCTGACGCCCTTTGGGGCCCGTAGGAGGGGATTCTGCGGCCGAATGTGAAATTTTTCGAAAAATTAATCAAAAAAATTTGCGAGGTTAAAAAAAAGGTGTACCTTTGCAATCCCTTTCGGAAACGAAGGGAAAAAGACTTCGAAAGAAGTAAAGTTCATTGACAATACTGAGAGAGATAACGAGGTAAAGAAAGAAGTTAAAGAGATTAAGTCTGATAAAATAATTCGAGTTTTTTCGAGTTGTGGTAGAAGACTGCAATTTCATAGGCATAACGAGTAATATGAGACGTTAAAAGTCGCATATGATTCACAAAGTACGAGAAAGAGAACAAGAGCGAACGGAGGATGCCTAGGCTTCCGGAGACGAAGAAAGACGTGGTAAGCTGCGAAAAGCCCCGGGGATCTGCAAACAGGAAATGATCCGGGGATGTCTGAATGGGGGAACCCGGCTGGCTGAAGGCCAGTCACCGAACAAAGTTCGGAGTATACGCAGGGAACTGAAACATCTTAGTACCTGCAGGAAAAGAAAGAAACATCGATTCCCAAAGTAGTGGCGATCGAAATGGGAAGAGCCCAAACCGTGTGCGTTACGGCGTATGCGGGGTTGTAGGAGCCGTCATAAAGAAAGTATCAGGAACTGGAACGATCTGGAAAGTTCGTCCAAAGAGGGTGAAAGGCCCGTACAGGCAACGTGATACGTTCGAGACGGCCACCTGAGTAGGGCGGGACACGTGGAATCCTGTCTGAATCTGCGGCGACCATGCCGCAAGGCTAAATATAACCGGAAGACCGATAGTGGACCAGTACCGTGAGGGAAAGGTGGGAAGCACCCCGAACAGGGGAGTGAAATAGAACCTGAAACCGTTCGTTTACAAGCGGT
>CADAFW010000031.1 GCA_902787295.1 uncultured Bacteroidia bacterium | reverse complement strand
GAGGAACTGGACACGCTCGCGCGCTATGCCGACAAGTCGCCCTACAAGGATTTCCTGATGGAACACTGCGGCTTCACTTCCCTGCAGGAACTCTCGAATCGCAGCCGGAAGGCGCTGGAGGCGATACTGGAAGACTATGGGGCATTCTCCGTCAGCACCATAGACAAATTCTTCCAGAAGGTCCTGAGAGCCTTCGCGAGGGAGATAGGTCAGAATGCCGAATACCAGATAGAGCTGGATAAGGATTCCCTCGTGACCGAGGCGGTGGACAGCCTGCTGGATTCCATTTCCCCGGAAAACAAGGAACTGCTGCGCTGGATCTCCGACTGCGCCCTGGACAGGGTGGAGGAAGGCGAAGGCTACAACCTCGAAGGCAGCGTGCGCGAATTCGCGGACGGGTACCTTTCGGAAGGCTTCCGCTCCAAGGAGGCCAGGCTCGGGATAGACGAGAAGAAGGCCTTCTCGAAGGAGAATGTCCGCAAGCTTCAGGCTATATGCAAGCAGGTGAAGGAAAAGTTCGAGGAAGAGTTCAGAAAAGCCGCCGGAGACGTCCTCGACGTCATTGATGGACTGCCCGGCGGAACCGTCAGCAGCAATTTCCGGAATAGGATAGTCGCCCTGAAGGAAGAAGGTGCAGATGCCATAAAGATGAACTGGTACACCAAGGACGAGGCCCCCGATTATTGGAAAAATGCGTTGGCCGACGGCAGCGGAGCCCTCTCCGCGGCCGGGCGGAAGAAGGTGCCGGAAAGCACCCGCGCGGAAGTCTGCAGCCGGCTGAGAACGCTGGAGGCGCTCCATTACAAGCCGCTGTGTGAATACAGGACGGCGGACATCCTGCGCAGGCAGGTATCCATCTTCCACCTCGCCGACGCCCTCGACAAGTCGTTCAAGTCCGTCCTCGGGGAAAAGAAGGTCCTGAGCATTGACGAGACCAACGCCATCCTGCGCGACATAATAGACGGCACCGATACGCCTTTCATCTATGAAAAGGTGGGCGTACGCTATGCACATTTCCTGCTGGACGAGTTCCAGGACACCTCGCTGATCCAGTGGGACAACTTCAGGCCGCTGCTGCTGAACAGCATCTCCGACGGCTGCTACAACCTCATCGTGGGAGACGTCAAACAGAGCATCTACCGCTGGAGGAACGCCGAATGGAAGATCCTGGACGAGGAGGTGGAAAAGACGCTGGGGCGCACCATCGTCAACCCGCTGGACAAGAACTGGAGGAGCGCCCCCGGCATCATCAGGTTCAACAACGCCTTCTACGCCAGGCTCACCGGGGAGATGGACAGGCAGCTGGGCATAGCCGACGGGGAAAGGAAGATCGCCGGCATCTATTCCGACGTAAAACAGGAGGAGAACGGGAAATTCGACATCCCGGGCAGCGTGGAGATGACTTTCTGCGACAAGGACGAAGTCTATGACCGGACTACCGGAGCAGTGCTGGCCGCAATCGACAGAGGCTTCGCACTCAAGGACATAGCCGTGCTGGTACGCAGGAATTCCGTCGGCGCGGAAGTGGCGCAGAGGCTCTCCGCGGAGCACATTGACGTGGTCACCAACGACTCCCTCCGCATAGGCAGCAGCCCCGTGGTCCGCAGGCTCGTAGCCAGGATGACCATGAAGGACAATCCGAAGGACGCGATTGGCACTTACGAAGCCGGAGAAGGCTTCGACGTGGAAGGGGTGGACAGGTGCCAGTCCCTGATAGACATGGCGGAGACCCTCGTCAGGCAGATGGACAGGGACGAAGTGAACGGGGACACGCCCTATCTGCTCGCGTTCATGGACCTGATAAGGGACTACGTGGACAAGAACGGCAACTCGCTGCACGGATTCCTCAAGTTTTGGAAGGAAGAAGGCTCCGACAAGAGCATCTCCTCCCCCCAGGGCAGGGATGCCGTGACCATCATCACCGTACACAAGGCGAAGGGACTCGCATTCCCGTTCGTGGTCATCCCTATTCCCGACAATAATTCGTTCGCGAACCTGTGGAACCCCGTCTGGGCCTGTCCCGATACGGAAGGCACCAGCTTCGGGAACGTGGAGAAGGCCATGTACAGGGTCAAGCTCAGCAGCAGTTCCCTTCAGACGCTCTTCAGCCGCAACTACATAGACGAGAAGAAGATGGAGAGCATAGACTCGGCCAACGTCTGGTACGTCGCGACGACCCGCGCAGCCGAGGCTATGCACATAGTCGCGCCCATTCCGAAAGACGGCGGCGTTGCGGGCGGCCCCTGGCCTGAGACGAAGGATATAGTCACGGCGTTCCACCTCTTCGCCAACGACCCCGACAACGGTTTCACCTTGGATGAGCCCGAGCCGGCCGGGGACGAAGGGGAAGAAGTCCCGGTCTGCGAGCATTACGTCTTCGGGGAGCTCTGCCCCAAGGCGGTCCGGGGCCCGCAAGGATGGTCGAAGCCGGAAATGGCTTCCAGGGGTGAAGTGTTGGAATACCTTGGCGACGGTTCGGAGGAGACCAGCCGCGGCAAGGTCGTGGTCAGAAGCGATGCAAAGGATTTCTTCTCCGACGGGAACGGCACCGGAGTGCAGGCGTCCGCGAGGATCAAGGGCGTCGTCCTGCACAGGATACTGGAAAGCGTGATGGGGCCGGAAGACCTGCACGCTTCGGTGGAGAAGGCCGTGGAAGACGGCCAGCTGGGCCGGGAGCAGGCGGAGGAGGCCGAAAGCATGCTTGCCGGCGCCATCGCATCGGTGGCGGACAGGGGCTGGTTCCCCGGCGATCCCCGCAGGATACTCGACGAGCGTGAGATCTTCACCGCTGAAGGCGAAGAACTTACGCTGCGGCCGGACAGGGTGGTCATAGACGGGGATTCAGTGCAGATCGTGGACTACAAGTTCGGAGCACCGAAGAGAAGCCACGTACGGCAGGTCGCAGGCTATATGCGCCTCTACAGGGCGATGGGCTGGAACAAAGTCGCCGGCTTCATCTGGTATGTGGAAGCCGGCGACGTAGTTAGCGTGGAAGAGGATCCTTACCTCTTTTAATCGATCAGGCTGAGGGTTATATACTGGACTCCGTATTTCTGGGTGTCTATCTCGATGCGGATTCCGGACTTGCCCTCGAACATGTCCTTGAACGGCGCCACGGGGAAGCAGACCCACTGGTCCACGTCGTAGAACCTTTCGTCTCCGCCGTCGTCGTGCACGAGTTTCAACTCGAGGTACTCATCCAGGATGGAATACTTGGATGCGTCCTGCACGAGATAGAAGTTGTGCAAGTAGCCGTTAATCCCGGTATAATGCACTTTCAGGTTGATGTACTCGGGACTCACGTACGGCTCGTGAGGACTCAGCATCACGTCGATCTTGTCCCTGCCGAGCGCGGGTATGTCTTCGGCCGAAGGGACGATGAGCGACTCCCCTGTTTTCACGGTCGTATCCACCTGGAACAGGCGGATGTTCACCTCATGCTGACTGAGGTCCTCGGCCGTGCTGAACACCATCCAGATCCGCCTGCCCTCCCTGGGGATGTATCTGTCTATGTTGTTCTTCCCGGCGTGGAATATCTGCCCGTTCTCGAGGACATAATCCAGGCCCGATGCAAGCGAGGTCCGCGCGAAGCAGCTGTAGTAAGCCTCGGCCTTTTCCGGCTCGTTCCGGTTGCATCCGGCCAGGACGACGGTCAGGGCCACCGGCAATATTAATGCAAATAATCTTCTCATAATCAATCGAATGCCAGGCCGCTATAGCGCCTGATGTAAAACTGGTCTATGGTACCGTTCCCCTTGCGGGTAACGATGAAACGCACTATCTCCGCAATCTCCTCCGGCTGGATGAGTTCGCCGGCATCGATGTCCGGCCGCATCTGCTTCACCATCTCGGTGGCCACGCCGCCGGGAGAGATCAGATGCACCCTGATGCCATAGGGCTGCACCTCCTTGGCGAACACCTTCGTGAATCCGGTCAGCGCGTGCTTGGAGGAAGAATAGACAGACTGGTTGGCGTAGCCCTTGAATCCCACCACGGAAGCGATGTTGATCACGATCGGCTTCCCGGATTCCTTGAGGTACGGGAGGGCCTCCTTGCACAGGAAGAACGGGGCGCGGGCGTTCACGGCGAAGATCCTGTCCCACTGCTCCGGGCTGACCTCGGTGAAACTTCCGGACTGGGAGAGTCCGGCGCAGTTGACCAGCAGGTCGATGCCTCCGAACGCGGACACCGTGCGGGCGACGATGCTCTCCGGGCTCGCGGCGTCGGCAAGGTCGGCGGGCACGGGGACAGCCTTGACCCCGGCCTCCGAGGCCTTTGCACAAACCGCCTCGAGGGCGGCCGCGTCCCTTCCGACGAGGGCGAGGTCATAGCCGAGGGAGGCAAGTTCCAAGGCTATGGTCCTGCCTATGCCCCTGGATGCACCTGTAACCAATGCCGTCATCACTCCGCCTCCTCTTCACCCTTGACGAGCTCGAGATAGCCGGGGATGACGTGTCCCATAGGCTTGTGCAGGCCCTTGGCGCCGTTCTGGAAACTCATCACGGTGCCGTCCGCAGTCACGCAGGCGTGGAAGTCCTCGAAGGTGGTCACGCTGCCGCCGTTGTCGGCACGGCCGGAGAAGACCACGTCGTAATAGGCCACTTCGTCGAGCCGCACGCCGAGTTCGTCCGCTATCTTGTCGAGACCGGCAAGGATTTCCTTGTCCCTGGCGATGGCAGCCTTCTTCTTGTCGGCATTCACGGTCATCCTGCTCGACTTGTATTTCTCGTAATACTGGGTATCGACATCGAGCTTGGCGTCGAACAGCTTGCGGCGATAGTCGAGTTCCTTGCGGAAAGTGGTGGAATCGATGCGTTCGAACCTGGTGAAGCTGATCCTGGAGCCTTCACCTGTCTGCTTCGAGATGGAAGCCTTGACCGCGGCCTCGAAAGGATCCGCCGGAGCCTTCTCCTTGGGAGCGCAGGCAGCCATCAGGACGGCTGCGGCGCACAGTATGACAGTCTTGAGTTTCATATTCCAAAGTTAATAACAATCGCTCGAATTTGATTACATTTGCGCCTATGAAAAGATGTCTTCTGCCTTTCGCGCTCGCCTGCGCGCTCATTTCTTCCTGCAACACACAATCCCCGACCGAAACCGAATCCGGCGGAATAGTGGTCGTAAGCCAGAAAAACGGCCCCAGGCTGGGCTATTGCAAGGAAAGCGGAGTAGGGATCATCACGAAGGGACGCCACGCCTTCAAGGACCTCAACCGGAACGGGGAACTCGACCCCTATGAGGACTGGAGGCTCAGCCCGGAAAAGCGCACCGAGGACCTGCTGATGCAGCTCGAAATAGAGGAAATGGCGGGACTGATGCTCTGCAGCCACATGCAGAACCTCCCTGGCACCGACATCAACCACTACGGCGGAAAGATCTTCACCGAGAGCGACGCGAACCCGTACGACCTCACCGACGAGCAGCTGGTATTCCTGAAGAAGGACCACTGCAAATCGGTCCTGCTCGCCCGAGCCGACAGGCTCTCGGACATCGTGAAATGGAACAACAATGTCCAGCGCTACGTGGAGGGAACGGACCACGGCATCCCGGTCATCCTGCTTTCCGACCCGAGGAACTCCGCTTCGTCCGACATGATATTCGAAGCCGGCTGCGGCGGAGAGATCTCCCGCTGGCCGAATTCCATAGGCCTCGCCGCGACCTTCGACCCGGAACTGGTCAAGCAATTCGGCAGGATTTCGGCGCAGGAGTACCGCGCACTGGGCATCACCACCTCCCTTCATCCGCAGGTGGACGTGCCCACCGACCCGCGCTACTGGCGCTATGACGGCACCTTCGGCGACAACGTGGCCCTCACCACGGACATGGCCAGGGCATACTGCGACGGAATGCAGACCTCCCCCAAGGGCAAGCGCATCAGCGGCGTCTGGGGATACGGCAGCGTCAACGCGATGGCAAAGCACTGGTACGGCTACGGAGCCCAGGAGGGCGGCCGCGACAGCCATTTCGCATTCGGGGAATACGCGGTCTATCCCGGCGGCAACCTCGCGATGCACATGCTTCCCTTCAGCGAAGGGGCGATGAAACTCGAGGACGGCACCGGCAGCGTTTCCGCCGTGATGTCCACCTACAGCCTCCTCTGGGACCAGGATCCTTCCGGAGAGAACGTGGCGGTCTCCTTCTCCGATTACTTCATCGGGAAGCAGCTCAGGGGCGACTGCGGCTTCGACGGCGTGGTCTGCACCGACTGGGACGTCACCTTCGACTGCACGGGCATGGACGGCCTCGGCAAGGGCAAGCCCTGGGGCGTGGAGGACCTGAGCGTGGGAGAAAGGCACTTCCGCGTGCTCAAGTCCGGCGCCGACCAGTTCGGCGGATGCAACGACATAGAACCAGTGCTGGAGGCTTGCGGCATCTGGGCGGAGAAATACGGCGAAGGGGCGGCCATGGAGCGATTCCAGGCTTCCGCGAGGAGGATACTGCTCAATATGTTCCGCGTCGGGGCGTTCGAGAATCCCTATCTCGACTTCGATGAATCCAGGGCGGTCGCCGGCTGCGCGGAATTCATGGAGGCGGGCTACCAGGCCCAGCTCAAATCCGTCGTGATGCTGAAAAACGCCGGCGGAGTGCTCCCGGTGAAGGAAAGGCTGAAAGTCTGGTTCCCCGTCAAGCACTATCCCTACGTGCCCGGACTCTGGGGCGGATTCACCCCGGAGAGGTATGCATATCCCGCCGATACCGCACTGGTTTCCAAGTTCTTCGAATTGGTGGACAGCCCGGAGGAGGCCGACTTTGCGCTCGTGATGATAGACGGGCCTGACAGCGGCGTCGGCTACGACGAGGCAGACCGTGCGAAAGGCGGCAACGGCTACGTGCCGGTGAGCCTGCAGTACGAAGACTACACCGCCGAAATGGCGCGCGAACACAGCATAGCAGGCGGCAACCCCCTGGAGGAAACGGCGGACCGCTCCTACAAGGGCAAGACCGTCAGCACCCGCAACAGGGACGATATGGTGTGCGTGCAGAAGACCAGGGCGGCCCTCGGGAACAAGCCGCTCGTACTCGTGGTCAAGAGCGGCAGGCCGTTGGTATTCAGTGAGATAGAGCCTTACGCAGACGCCATCCTCCTGAATTGCGGCGTCCAGGCCCAGGCCATCCTGGACCTCATAGGCGGGAAGGCCGAACCGTCCGGACTGCTGCCGATGCAGATGCCGGCGGACATGGCCACCGTGGAGACGCAGCAGGAAGACGTCCCGTTCGACGTCAAGTGCTATACCGATTCTGAGGGGCACTGCTACGACTATGCATTCGGAATGAACTGGAGCGGGGTCATCTCCGACGCCAGGACTGCAAAATACGCAAGATAGGACGAGGTTGCGATGAAGAAAGGCCGGCGCCGCATACTGCTGTTCCTGCTCGTGAAGCTGCCGCTCGCGCTCATCGCGCTGAGCCTGTTCCTCGTGCTTGTGTTCAAATGGATGCCGGTGCTTTACACTCCCCTGATGGCGAAGCGCAGCATAGAGTACCGCGGCGACAAGGATTTCCGCACCAGGCACCGCTGGGTGGCCATCGAAAAGATCTCCCCCGACCTGGTCAGGGCGGTGATAGCCAGCGAGGACAACAATTTCGGCAGCCACGACGGCTTCGAGTTCGGGGAGATGAGGAAGATGCTCAGGGAGCACCGCAAGACCGGGAAGAAGATACGCGGATGCAGCACCATCTCCCAGCAGACCGCCAAGAACGTCTTCACCTTCGCCTCCGGCAAGGCGCCGATGGTATGGGTGCGCAAGGCCGTGGAAGCCTACTACACATTCCTGATAGAGAAGGTCTGGGGCAAGGAACGCATAATGGAGGTTTACCTCAACGTGATAGAATACGGCAAGGGCGTTTACGGCATCGGCGCGGCATCGGAAAAATACTTCGGGAAGAAGCCTTCACAACTCACGCGCACCGAGTGCTGCAGACTTGCGGCCGTACTCCCGGACCCCCTGCACCGGAATCCCGCCGATCCGGGGCCATACGTAATCAGGAGGACCACGCAGGTTTCCTCGCTCATAGACAAGATAGCCTACCCGGAATGGGTGGGCGCAAAAGAATGACACGCCGATGATTGTCGATCTCATACTGGATTCGCTCAGGAACGCCGTGCTGATCGCGGGGCTGGTGGTCGTGATGATGATGCTCATCGAGACGCTGAACATCAATTCCCGCGGCGGCCTTTTCGCGGCTCTGCGGAAGAGCAAGGCCGGCCAGGTGGTGGTCTCCGCGCTGCTGGGGCTCATCCCCGGCTGCATGGGCGGTTTCGCCGCCGTATCCCTTTATACGCACGGCATAGTCAGCTTCGGAGCCCTGGTCGCGATGATGATCGCGTCCTCCGGAGACGAGGCGTTCGTGATGCTGGCGATGTTCCCCAAGGACGCCCTGTGGATATTCCTGATCCTGTTCGCGGTCGCGGTGGCCGTCGGCATCGTCACCGACCTCCTGCACAAGCCGAAGCGGCCCGAGCGGCTCTGCGAGGCGGAATTCTCCATCCACGAGGAAGACGAAGCGCCGCACCACCATGGCGAAGGCAGGCACCTCAGCTGGAAGCGCGTGACAATGTTCACCGGAACGGCCCTGTTCATCGCGGCGCTGGTCACGGGTTCGCTCGAGCACGGCGAAGACGGTCCGGAAGCGGTGGCGATGGCCGGAGGCATCAACCTGCTGAGCGAGGAATGGATGTACTGGCTCTTCGGGGCGCTCAGCCTCATCGTGCTGGCCGTGCTGGTCTTCGGCAAAGACCATTTCGTGGAAGAGCATCTCTGGCACCACATCATAGTCAGGCACCTTCCGTCCGTATTCCTCTGGTCTTTCGGAGTGCTCCTGCTGGTGGGCGTACTGATGAATTATCTGGACCTCTCGGCCTGGATCGGTTCCAACACGGCGCTGATGATACTGCTTGCCACGCTGGTCGGAATCATCCCGGAATCCGGCCCGCACCTCATCTTCGTGACGCTCTATGCAAGCGGCGTGATCCCTTTCCCGGTACTGCTCGCCAGCTGCATCAGCCAGGACGGCCACGCCTCCCTTCCCCTGCTCGCCGAGAGCAAGAGAGGCTTCCTCCGCGCCAAGCTGCTGAACTGCGCAGTCGCACTCGCGGCCGGTTTCGCGGCTATGCTTTTATAGCGTTTTTTCCTATATTTGTATAGAAACCAACACTAAACCCACATGATTACAATGATTGCCGGACTCTTCGTGGTCCTTCTGGCACTCTATGTCGGTTCCCGCTACGGCAGCCTCGGTCTCGGTGCCATTTCAGGCATCGGCCTCGCCGTGCTCGTATTCGGCTTCGGGATGAAGCCGGGAACCCCTCCCACGGACGTCATCTACATAATCGTGGCCGCCATCACCTGCGCCGGAATGCTCCAGGCTTCGGGCGGCATGGACTGGCTCATCCAGCTGGCCGAGAAGCTGCTCCGCAGGCATCCCGACCGCATAACCTTCTTCGCGCCGCTCTGCACCTTCTTCCTCACGATACTCGTGGGCACGGGCCACGTGGTCTATACCCTGATGCCCATCATCTGCGAGATCTCGCTCAAGAAAGGCATACGTCCCGAAAGGCCCTGCGCAGTGGCATCGGTGGCTTCCCAGGTGGGCATCACCTGCTCCCCCATCGCCGCCGCGGTAGTGGCCTTCACCACCATTTCCGCCGACAACGGCTTCGACGTCACCATCCCGCAGGTGCTGATGGTCACCATCCCGGCCTGCCTCATCGGCATCCTCGCCGCCGCAGCCTGCTCCTACAAGCGCGGACTCGACCTGGACAAGGACCCGAAGTTCCAGGAGCGCCTCAAGGATCCCGAGACCTACCAGTTCATGTACGGCAACAGCCAGAGCGTGCTCGGCAAGGAGATACCCAAACACGCCAAGATCTCAGTGTTCATCTTCCTCGCGGCCATACTCTTCATCGTGCTCTTCGCCATCTTCCCGGGACTCCTTCCCGAATATGACGGCAAGAAACTCAAGATGAACCTGGTCATCCAGATCGTGATGCTCACCGCCGCAGCGTTCATGATAATCTTCTGCAAGACAAAGCCGAAGAAGGCCGTGGAAGGCATGGTATGGCAGAGCGGAATGGTGGCCGTGGTGGCAATCTACGGCATCGCCTGGCTCGCCGACACCTACTTCGGCCACTATATGCCGGTGATGCAGGAAGCCCTCGGCGGCATCGTAGCGAAGTATCCCTGGGCCATCGCGTTCGTCTTCTTCGCAGTGTCCGTCCTCATCAATTCCCAGGGCGCCGTGGTGGTGGCGATGCTGCCTCTCGCCTACTCCCTCGGAATCCCCGGACCGGTCCTGCTGGGCGTGCTCCCGGCCGTCTACGGCTACTTCTTCATCCCGAACTATCCCTCCGACATCGCGACGGTGAACTTCGACCGTTCCAGGACGACCGTCATCGGTAAATATCTGCTCAACCACAGCTTCATGATGCCGGGACTCGTCAGCGTCATCACCTCCACCGTCATAGCATCCATAATCACAAGCATCTTCTGGTAGGACAATGGCAAAAGTCAAGATCAGCACCTCACTCGGCGACATCGTAGTCCGTCTCTATGACGAGACTCCCGCCCACCGCGACAATTTCCTCAAACTGGCAAAGGAAGGCTTCTACGACGGAACGCTCTTCCACCGCGTCATCAAGGACTTCATGGTCCAGGGCGGCGATCCCGAAAGCAAGGGGGCCCCGAAAGGCCGCATGCTCGGTTCGGGCGACGCCGGCTACACCCTGCCGGCGGAATTCAATCCTTCCCTCTTCCACAAGCGCGGAGCCCTCGCGGCCGCCCGCACCGGGGACAACGTGAACCCGGAGCGCAGGAGCAGCGGCTGCCAGTTCTACATCGTCTGGGGCAAGACCTACACCGACGGCCAGATGGGCCAGCTGGCCCGTCAGATGGAGATGCAGGCCCAGCAGCAGGTGTTCGACGGGCTGGTCCGCGAGCACAGGGACGAGATAATGCAGATGCGCCGCAACCGCGACCAGGCCGGGCTGATGAACCTCCAGGACGAACTCACGGCGCAGACGATGGCCATAGTGAAGGAGAAGGGCCTCGGAAAGATGGATCCCGCACAGAAGGAGGTTTATACCACCGTGGGCGGCACTCCCTTCCTGGACGGGCAGTACACCGTGTTCGGCGAGGTGGAGGAAGGCCTGGACGTCGTGGGAAAGATCCAGGAAGCCGCCACCGACTCCAACGACCGTCCGGTGAAGGACATAGAGATGAAGGTCACCGTAATCTGACATAACCCGTACCTATGACTGCTGTGAAACGCTTCGTTCCGCTCGACGTCCTCCGCGGTATCACGATCGCCCTGATGTGCATGGCGAACAACCCGGGGACCTGGAAACACGTGTTTTCCCCTCTCAGACACTCGCCCTGGACGGGATGCACGCTGGCGGACATGATCTACCCGACCTTCGTGTTCTGCATGGGATGCGCGATGGCGTTCTCCTTCAGGAAATACGCGCAGGGCGGCGCAGGGGCATACCTGAAGGTACTTAGGCGCGGACTGCTCATTTTCCTCGTGGGCCTGGCGCTGAACTGTTTCCCCTTCTTTCCCACCGAGCCTCACGACGCCTCCTGGTCGTTCGGGCAGAACTACCTCTGGTGGCTGGGGCACAGGCGCATCTTCGGCATCCTGCAGAGGATAGGCCTTTCCTACATCCTCGCCGGCTGGACCGTGCTGTGGCTCAGGAAGCCGGGCAGGATCTGCTTCGCCATTGCCGCGCTGAGCGTGGTCTATACGGGAATCCTGCTCATCTTCGGCAAGGATCCCGGCGCCTTCACGCTGGAAGGCAACGTATCCCTCAGGATAGACGAATGGCTCGTGGGCGCCGACCATTGCTACCACGGCTACAACGGCACCAACTTCGACCCGGAAGGCCTCTTCGGCTCACTTTCCACGGCCTGTACGGCACTTCTCGGCTACCTCGCCGGGCATATCGTCATCAGCGGCGGAAAGAGCACTGCGGCCAGCTCCGAGGCTGTCGCCAGGCTGTTCTTCTGCGCCTGCTGCTGCCTGCTCGCAGCAATGGTGCTGAGCATATGGATCCCCATCGGCAAGCCGCTCTGGACCACTTCCTACGTATTCTACGCCGGGGGATGGTCCATGATGGCGCTGGCTTTCCTGTCGTACCTTACGGACCTCAAGGGCATCACCAAGCCCTTCACCCCGTTCAAGGCGATGGGAATGAACGCACTGATGGCGTTCGTATGCAGTGGCCTGATAGCCAAGACGCTGAGGCTCGCGGGCTTCAAGGCATCGGAGCACTTCGGCACGAACGAATTCACTTCCCTCGCCTACGCGCTGCTCTTCACCCTCGTGATCTTCTGCATCCAGTGGATCCTGTACAAGAAAAAGGTAATCATAAAGCTATAGTACCATGGCACTCATATCGGACATAATCGCGTGCATAGAGAAGACCGCCCCCCTGAGATATCAGGACGAATGGGACAATTCCGGCCTGCAGGTGGGCTTCCCCGAGGAAGAGGTCAAGGGCATCCTGGTATGCCTGGATGTCACCGAGGAGATAGTGGACGAGGCCCGCAGGAAGGGCTGCAACCTCATCCTGTCGCACCATCCGCTGATTTTCAAGGCGCTCAAGCAGGTGAGCGACGTCACCTACCAGCAGCGCTGCGTGGTGAAGGCCCTCGCCAGCGGCATAGCCATCTATTCCGCGCACACCAGCCTCGACAATGCGAGGGGCGGAGTCAACTATATGATTGCCGCGCAGATAGGCCTGCAGAACCTGGAATGGCTTTCGCCGGGCCCGGATGACGAATACGGCTCCGGAGTGATAGGCAACCTGCCCGCACCGGAGGAAGCCGGCAGTTTCCTGCGCAGGCTCAAGGCCGTCTTCGGGGTGAAAAGCCTGCGGCATTCCGACGCCGACGGCTGCAAGATCGGCAAGGTAGCCATATGCGGCGGCGCCGGGGCCTTCCTGATGCGAGATGCCGTGAAGGCAGGGGCGGACTGCTTCATCTCCGGAGAATTCCACTACCACGACTACTTCGAGACCGACGGGATGATACTCGCCGAACTCGGGCACTACCAGAGTGAAAAATACACCCGGGAACTCATCTGCGACCTGGTGGCCGAGGAATTCCCGGGCGTAAGGATAGTCCTTACGGAGATCGATACCGATCCTATCCGCTACGATTTCTGAGATTCAAGATACTTCACCACGTCTTCGACGGTCTCGAAGGTGGCAAGTTCCTCGTCGGGGATGACTACGCCGTAGTCGTCCTCGATCCGCATAAGGAGCTGAAGGATATCGAGCGAATCGGCTCCGAGTTCCTTCTTGATCTGGGATGAGAGCTGGATGGTGGAAGGGTCGCGCCTGAGCTGCTTGCCCAGGATCTTCTGCACTTCCTCGAAGATGTTTTCAGGCATCATAGTGGTCGTATTTCATTATTTCGGTTTCAATCTTGCCGGACAGGGAGCTGACCTCCATCCGGTAGGCCTGTTCTATGCATTTCTCCACGGCGGTGGCCTTGCTGCTGCCGTGGCCCTTGACTACTACCTTGGAAGTGCCTCGCTTCATCAGGAAGGCCCCGAGCTTGTAGATGCCGCGGGTGTAGATGTCCTTCTTGAGCTTCTTGAGCAGTTCGAGGGCGGTGCCTTCGGTGGTCTTCACGAGCACGTTTCCGGAGAATCCGTCGCACACCACGAGGTCGTATGAACCCGAGAGCAGGTCGCGGCTCTCCATGTTGCCGACGAAGTTGAGCCCTTCCGTCTCCGAGAGGAGCTTGTATGCAACCTGGCGTATCTCGTCGCCCTTTTCCGCTTCCTTGCCAACGTTGAGCAGGGCCACGCGTGGATTCTTCACGCCATAGACGTTCTCCATATAGAGGGAACCCATTATGGCGAACTGGCGCAGGTGGTCCGGAGTGACCTCGACGTTGGCGCCGCTGTCGCAGACACCGACTATGCCGCCGGTCACGGTGGGCAGGATCGGGCAGAAAGCGGGGCGGATGACGCCGGGGATGCGGCCTATCCTGGTGAGCGCGGCGGCCACCAGCGAACCGGTGCTGCCTATGCTGACGAGGCCGGCGATGTCGTCCCGGTCGCGCAGCATACGTATGCCCTTGATCATCGAGCTTTCCTTCTTGAGGCGGATGGCGTCGGTCGGCTTCTCGTCGCAGCCTATGACCTCCGGCGCGTGGACGGTCTCCAGCCTGGAGGAATCGTATTCCCGGCCCTCCAGTTTCGCCTTGATGACAGCCTCGTCCCCGGTGAGGATGAGGTGAAGGTCACCGTTGGCCTTCAGGGCGGCGAGGGCGCCGTCTATGTTGGCATCGGGGCTCCTGTCGCCTCCGAAGCAGTCTACTATTATCTTAACCATTGAGTTTCTTTACGTATGAACGTCTGCGCTTGTGGATCTCGCGCCCGAAGCGCTTCCAGAGGTTCTGGATGGCATAGTTGTCCTCGAGATTGAGGTTGGTCTCGGCATACTTGATGCCCGGGCGCTGGAGCATGTGGACGAGTGCGGCGGCGACGGTGGTGCTGACTCCCCTGTTGAGCCACTCCGGATCCACGCCGATGAGGGCGAGGTCCACGATCTCCGGCTTCGCCTTGGACTTGAGTATGCGGTAGATGCAGGCGGGAGTAAGGCGCCCCCGGGACTTCTGCACGGCCTCGGCGATGGACGGCAGCGTGACGCCGATGAGCACGACCTTGTCGTTCTCGTCCAGCACCACGGCCACGAAATCCAGGCTTATGAGCAGCCTGAAATTGTCTATCATCAGTTTCTTCATCCCGTCGGTGAACGGGACGGTGCCATAGAGCTGGTCGTAGCTCTTGTCGAGTATCTCGAAGAGGCCGTCGGCATACTTGTCCAGGAAGTCGTTCACGTTCTTCGCGGGGCCGAAACGGAGCTTGTAGCGCTTCATGATGAAGTCGGAAAGCTTGTCGAGGTCGCCGTCGTAGTCGGCCGGCGCCGTGATCCTGCTCTCGTTCCAGTCCACTTCCTTCGCATAGCCGAGGCGGTCGATGAAGTCGGCGTAGTAGGGAGCGTTGTACCACTCCTCGTAGGTGCTCATCTGGTCGAATCCGTCGATGAGCAGGCCTTCGCGCTCGAGGTCGGAGAATCCGAGGGGGCCGCAAATCGTATCCATGCCCTTGGACGCACCCCATTTCTCCACGGCGTCGAAGAGCGCCTTGGCGACTTCGAAGTCGTCTATGACGTCGAAGCGGGTGAAGCGCACCCTCTTCTGGCCGTTCTTTCCGTTGGCCGCGTGCTGGATGATGCCGGAGATGCGTCCCGCCATCACACCGTCCTTGTAGGCGTTGTAGTACACCGCCTCGCTGGTGTCGTAATAGACGTAGTCCTTGCGGAAAATCTTGCGCTCATCCATATAGAGCGGCGGGACGAAGTACGGATTGTCCCTGTACAGCCGGATCGGGAAGTCGAGGAATCTCCTCTGCTCCCTGCGGCTCTTGGCTTCCCTGATCTCAATCATATGTTACCTGCGCTTGGAGTGGAAACAGACGCCCATGCTGTCGGGGCCGCAATGTGCACCGGCAGTGGGGTTCACGTATTCGATGTCGATATCAAGCTTGCCGCCGAAACGTTCCTGAAGCAGTTCAGCGACCTGCTCGGCAAGGTCCGGGCAGTCGGCCTGCGCGATGTAGACCTTGTAGGAAGGTACGTCGTCGCCTATCTCCACGGCGGTGTTCGCGAGCCTCTCCATGGCCTTCGCACGGCCCTTCTCGGTGCCTATGCTGACCATCTTGCCTTCGGCGTTCATGAAGATGATGGGACGGAGGCCGATGAGTCCGCCCATAGTGGCGGCGAGTCCGCTCACGCGGCCGGAACGGCGGAAGAACTTGAGGTTGTCGGCGAAGAAATAGACCGCGTAATGGTCCACTTCGGTCTCGGCCCACTTGAGGATTTCCTCGACGGTCTTGCCTGCGAGCACCATCTCGCCCACTTCGTTGGCGATGGCGAATCCTATGATGGAGATGCCCTTGGTGTCGATTTCGTAGAACTTGCGGTCCGGATATTTCTCCGCAAGGGTCTTGAGAGCCTTGTGCATAGCATCGAAAGTCATCGTCATGGCAGCGGAGAAATGGACATAGAGGATGTCGTTCCCGGCTGCGAACTCGGGCTCGAAATACTCGATGTACTGCTGCTCGCTGATGGCGCTGGTGGTGGGCAGCACTCCGTCGCGGAGCTTCTCGTAGTATCCGTGGAAATCGAATTCCTCGTCGGTATCCTTGTACGGATAGTATGTTACGCCGTCGATGCTGTACGGCATGCTGATGAGACGGTAACCGTATTTCGCGGCCGTCCTGGGGGTCATGTCACAATCTGTGTCGCAAAAAAGCCTTAACATAATACGAAAATATAGTCATAGACCGGCTGGCCGCCGGCGTTCATGATGAATTCAGTCCTTCTGTATTTCTTTCCCAGTTCGCGGGCGAGCGCTTCGGATTCATCGCCGTCCACGTCGCTTCCGGCGAACACCAGCACCACGTCGTGCTCAGCCGCGCCTATGGCCTCGCAAAGTGCCAGCGCGGCCTCGCTGCGTACCGGGGAGTCGGCTAGCATCTCGCTGCCGCTGAAGCCGACGTAATCGCCTTCGTGGACGTCCACGCCGTCTTTCAGCGTATCGCGTATAGCCTTGGAAACCAGGCCGGTGACCACGCTTCCGGCAGCCTCCGCAGCGGCCTCGGCAAGGGTCTGGAGGTCCTTGCAGCCGTGGTCAACGGACGCGATCCCCACGTAGCCGGAGCCGAAATTCCTGGTAGGGACGACGGCGACGCGGGATTTGTCATAAAGCTCGGCAGCCTGCTGCGCGGTGAGTATGATGTTCGAATTGTTCGGGAAAACAAGTATGTTCTCGGCATCCAGGCGGTCGAATGCCTCTATGAAAGCGGCGGCGCTGGGATTCATCGTCTGCCCGCCCTCGACGACCTCGTCGGCACCGGCTTCCCTGAGCGCGGCAGCAAGGCCCTCGCCTGACGCGACGGTGACTATCGCAAGCGGCTTGCGTATCTTCTTCAGCACTGCGGGCGCCTCCTCTTCGGAAGCGGCCTCGCGCTTGATGATCTCCTCGTGCTGGAGGGTCATGTTCTCTATCTTGAGGGTGAGGTACTCGCCCCAGGTCTGGCACTTGTTGAGTATGTCGCCCGGCTTCCTGGTGTGCACGTGGACCTTCACGATGCTGCCCTCGCGGAAGCAGACCACGGACTCTCCGACGGAATCGAGGTAGTCCTTGATGACATTCACGTCGAAAGTCGTCAGGTCCACCTTGGAGGTCTGCAGGCGGAGCAGGAATTCGGTGCAGTAGCCGAATCCGAGTTCGCTGTCCGGGCCGAATGCGTCGAGATTCACGGCGTGCGTCCTGCCGGCGGCCGGCAACGGCTCTTCCCCATCTTCGGCGGCCTTGCCTTCCAGCGCGTCCGACATGCCCTGCGCTATGCACAGGAGGCCGCTTCCGCCGCTGTCCACGACTCCCGCTTCCTTGAGGACGGGAAGGAGGTCGGGCGTGCGCTCGAGAGACGCTTCCATCTCCGGGAGAAGGGCGCCGAAATAGCCCTCCAGGCTGTCCGCACCGGACTTTCCGGCCTTTGCGACCGAGTCCTTGAGGACCGTGAGGATAGTGCCCTCCACGGGGTTGCTGACTGCATTGTATGATTCTTCGACGGCACATTGCATGGCGTGGTCGAAGGCGGCGACATCGGCCGTGTCGAGGCCGTCCAGGCCGCGCGCGATGCCTGCGAAAATCCTTGAAAGGATGACTCCGGAGTTGCCTCTCGCGCCCAGGAGCATTCCCTTGGAAGCGGCGGATGCGAGTTCGCCGAGCCCGGCACCCTTCAAGCCGGATGCGGACTTCACGCCGGAATCTATCGTCATGAACATATTGTCACCCGTATCCCCGTCCGGGATAGGAAAGACATTGAGATCGTTGACCGTCGTCTTGTTGGCGCCGAGCCTGGCCGAGCCGGCCCTGAGCATACCGTAGAAGACGCCTGAGTCTATGGTTTTAGTATTCATCAAACGCTATAATAGTTTGCAAATATAGCACTTTTCCCTTTAACGGCAAGTTGCATCGGTCTGCCAGGGTACGGCAATGCCCGCCGACAGGGACTTGTCGGCAGCGGAAACGTATGCGGGACAGCATTATTTCAAGCCGAAAGGATTCGAGAGGTCGGACTCGGTTCCGCCCTCTCCGCCTTCCACGTTTCCGTCAGGATTCTGGCCGTCTTCGGACTTGGTCCCGGTGGAACCGCCGCCTACCGGGGGACGCGGGACTATGATCACCTTCGAAGGATTGCTCTGCTCTGGTTTTCTCATATCGATGTGGTTTTGCTATTTTCTGTGCAGGTACCTGTCTATCGCCTCGATGGCCGCCTTCACGTCGGAAACGTCGCTGTAGAAGCCGGGATCGGGCTGGTTGGCAAGCCATTGGATGGAGTATGCGCCATACGTGATGCGCAGGAAACTCCGCATGAATTCCCTCGTACTCGCCCTATCCCCGAACGAGAACTGGCCCGGAGCCTGCGAGGCGAGCACCCTTTCGAAGCGCTCTCCCCTCTCGGACAGATGTCCGTTCATTCCGGCGGCTATGGAAGTGCAGCTGTCGTACGCACGTATAATCTTCATGGACAGGTCGTTATCCCCTATCTTCTGGAACTGGGACGAGTTCTTGAGGAGTTCGAGCGCATCGCTGCAGACCGAGATCGACGCGTCGGCGAAGAGGATCCCCATGTGATAGTCGAGGGAATCGTCCGGGCAGGCGCCGAGGTTTTTCCTGTGCTCGCTGAAATAAGCGGCAGCCTTCTTCTCCTGACGCAGATAAGCGGCCAGGCTGTCGACGTCTTCGATGTTCGCGGCGAGTTCCGTCCGGACGAGGTCCAGTGCGGAGGCGACCTCCTTGCGGTCGTGGCCGCGGTCTATCATTCCCTGTATCGCGAACGTGATGACGATACCGAGAATGACGGACATGAGGTCGCTGATAAAGTCGATGAGTTTGTCTTTCATACGCATTCAGGGACTTTCTCCAAATTTAATGAATTATTTTCAAATCAGCGGGATTTGCGGTAAATTTGAAAACATCATATAGTCTGCAATGAAATTTGAAGGAATAGCGAACGCACGCGACCTCGGCGGACTCGTCGCCGGAGGCAGGACCGTCAGAAGCGGCCTTCTCCTCCGCTCGGCGGCACTCGGCAAGGCAACGCGGAAGGACATAGAGGCATTGGAGAAACTCGGCGTGAAACGGATAGTGGACATGCGCACGGCCTTCGAGGCCGGGATGACGCCGGACGTCGAGGTCCCCGGAGCGGAATACATCCTCGTGGAGACCGGCCGTTACGAAAGCGGCCCCTTCGTGACTATGGGCAGGTACTTCAGCACCGTCCACCCGCCGCAGGAGGCCATGGCCCAGTTCATAATGACCGACGACGCCAAGGAACTCTGCGAGGACTTCTACGTC
>CADAFW010000030.1 GCA_902787295.1 uncultured Bacteroidia bacterium | reverse complement strand
TATACGATTAATATCTTACAAAATGGTAATTCTTTCCTTTTAATCGGTAACGCAAGTGCAAAGGGATCCATCTATCTTTGCAGCAGATATGAATACAGTTAGGACAATACTTGCTGCAGGGATGACCATGATGGCCATCTCCTGTGCAGATAAAAGCACCCACGAAATGGATTACAATGCTCTTCCGCTCATCACCGTCGAGGAACACATTACCTCGCAGGAAATCATTGACGCGAATGCGAAATATGCTTACCTGAAGCCGAAGCCCACGGGAAAGATGGCCGAGGCAATGAAGTTTTTCAGTACCAGGCGCCTGATTGGACAGGATCTGCTGGATATCGAGAAGAAGCGCCTTCCGCATATGGACAGCCTGGGTATCGGCGTGCAGATCCTTTCTTATACAGCCCCGGTGGACGATGTAGTCCCTGCCGACGAGGCGGTCCGGATCTGCCGGGAGGCCAATGACATCCTGGCGGCCCGCGTAGCGGAGCATCCCGACCGCTTCCGTGCGATGGCCACCCTTCCGATGGCCGATCCCGAAGCGGCCGCCGCCGAACTGGAGCGTACCGTAAAGGAACTGGGCTTTGTGGGTGTGTTGCTCACCGGCCAGTACAAAGGCCGTTTTTACGACGAGCCGGAATTCTTCCCCATCTTCGAGAAGGCGGCCGAGCTGGACATCCCCGTCTATTGGCATCCGGACTTCGTGAACAGTGATATCATCGACTACTACTATATGTCTGACAGCTACAGCCCCATTGTAGGGGCGGAACTCGGCAGTGCGGGCTTCGGCTGGCACATCGATGTGGGTATCCACGTGGCCAGGATGGTGCTGAGCGGCATTTTCGACAAACTCCCGAACCTCAAGTTCGTCACCGGCCACTGGGGCGAGGACATCCCCGCCTTCCTGGAGCGGATGGACTATATGCTGGACCAGGAAAAGACCGGACTCAAGAAGAAAGTTTCTGATTATTATAAAGATAACATCTGGTACACGCCTTCCGGCATTATGTCCGAGATGCAGCTGGACTATTTCGTGAAACTCTTCGGCGCGGAGCACATCATCTGGAGCGAGGACTACCCTTATATCCAGAACGAACCGCTGAGATTCTTCCTGGACAAGGCCGATCTGACCGCTGACCAGAAGTATGCCATCGCCCGCGGCAACGCGGAGCAAATCTTCAAACTGAAATGAGAGCGTTCCTTTTAGCCATTATGACTTTTCCTGGCAGCAGCCATCACCCGAACGTCACTTTCAGGGTGGCATTGCCTCTGAAATAAACATTTTAAAACTCATTGAATATGAATAAGTTGTCTTTAATCGTCATCGCGACGTTGCTGGGTGCTGGAATGTGCCTGGCCCAGAACATTTCTCTTCCCGCCCCCGAGAAGACGGGGGGCAAATCTACGCTTGAGACCCTCTGGAACCGCCAGTCGGGAACGGAGTTCAGCGAGCGGATGCTCAGCGACCAGGACCTTTCCAACCTGCTTTTCGCTGCCATCGGTGTCAACCGGGAGAACGGCAAGCTGACTTCCCCTACGGCGAGCAACAAACAGGAGATCCGCGTCTTTGTCTTCACGGCAGAGGGTGTCTGCGAGTATCTGAATGCGGAAAACAGCCTGCGTCCGGTTGTCCAGGGAGACCACAGGGATCTCGTCGCCGGCCGTCAGGGCTGGGTCAAGACGGCCCCGGTCATTCTGCTGATGGTCGCCGATGAGAAGAAATTCGGCGGAAGCGACGAGCGTTCGACGGTCGTGATGGGCGTGGATGCCGGCATCGTTTCAGAGAACATCAACCTGTTCTGTGCAGGTGCAGGTCTTGTCACCCGTCCCAGGATGTCGATGGATACCCAGGCCATCAAGGAACTGCTTCGTCTGGACGAGACGCAGACTCCGCTGCTGAACAATCCGGTCGGCTATGCCAGGTAAAACCCTCGCTTACGGTTGGCTTATATGGAAAGGCTGTCGTAGGCGGTACCGTATTCCTCTGCATATTCACGCTTGTGCCTGGAAATGAACTGCTGGTAGCATGTGCGGGCATCGTCCTCGTGCCCCAGGAGTTGGAGCGCCCGGATCTTGCCGGCGAGGGCTTCATCGTCCAGGGGGTCTACCAGGAAAAGGATATCGGCACACAGAATGGCATTGTTGTATTCCTTCATGCCCACCCTGCGCTTCATTTCCCTTTGCATGACCGGTTGTACTTGCCTGTCGAAGCTGTCTTTCATGTAATCAAACATCGGATCTGTCTCGCCCAGAAGAAATTTCCCGCGGGAAAGCAGACGGATGAGTGTATCCATGTCGGGTTGTTCGCTCTGCAGTATTTGCTGGAATCTCAGATAATCACAACTGAAAGGTTCCCGGTACTGAAGGATGAAATGACCGTCTTTAAACTCGATCGAGACCCCATCCATCAGGGAAAGCGCCTTCCGGAGTTTATTCATGGTTACGCCCCGAAGGTTTTTGGCATGCATTTCATCCTTGTCCGGCCAGAGCAGCGACCTCAGGTTTTTGGAACTGACCCCGTCTTTCATTCCCAGAAGGATCAGAAGCAGAAGTTGGCGTATTTTTTCCGGAAATTCGGCCGAGATTTCGTTCCCTTCTGCATCATAAGCGGCAAAAACACCGAATAGGGAGAGGGAATTGGCAACAGGTTTCAAAGGCTGAAGCGCAGCGGCTGGAATACTGGCTTTGAGCCTCCGGGAATGCCGGTTCTTCCGTTTTATCAGATAGAGCGTCATCCCCACAAGGAGGAGAGCGAATAGAAGCACCGTCCCCTTCCGAATCCGTTCCCGGGTCACTGTGGAGAGGTTCCGTTTCAAGGGGGGGAAAGACAGCGTATAGACCGTTACTCTTGAATCGATGTCATTCGTGGATTCTTCCAAAAGGGCGATGAGTATCTGCAACTGCGTGTCATAGTAGAGATTCGCATTGGTAAGAATCCGGTCGGAATTCATGGGAATGGCATCGGCGTACAGGGACATCTGCCCGTCTTGCAGGGAGAACCGGTATAACTGCAGTTCAGTTTCGGTATAGCTCTCCGGATACATGAGCGTATAGAAATACGAGTCCCCGGGGAGGACCATATTCCTTACCGGCACTTTGTTTATCTTCTGTTTGGGAAGTGTCCAGACTTTTTCTGCCTCAAAGGTTTCCGGGTCAATGACAAAGAAATCGTATAGATATTGACGGCCCACGATATGATCTCCGCTTTGATTCCCCATTCCGCCGAACAAGTAAATCTTGTCGTAGACCGAGTCCCATCCTGCCGAAGCGAAGTAGCGGGGCCAAACTTCGTCTCCGGTGAGTTCGGGCGCAGGATGCCAATGCCCGGAATCATCCAGGCAATAAAAACGACCGTTGTAGAGACGGTTGCCGAAACCGCCGTACAGGTAGTGGCGGTGCCTAAGCGTGTCCGAAATGAGATTATGGTGATGGAGTTGGGTCGGGAATTGTCCGGAAGACAAGATGTTCCAAGTGAGGCTGGAATCCAGAAATGCCAGTGTGGGATACTCCAGCGGGACTTCGTCGCCATAATAGGCTTCGTAACAGTAGTATCCGCCGTCCTGCGGAAAACTGGCTCCGAGGAAGGTATGAAGGGGATTCGGGGTCGAAGTCTTTTCGTGGAATTCCATCCCCTTTCCAAGAGGGATCCGATGCAGCGAATCTCGCGAAATCAGATAGATTTCGTGCCGCGAATCGTCATAGCCACAGGTCAGGAACTGCGCGCTGCTTTGGCTGAAGCGCTTCTTCCATCGGAGCCTGTCACGGTTCAGCCACTCAGGGTTGCTTATTTTTGCCTTGTACCCGGGCAGGGAACTGGATGCCGTATTGCCGGAGTCTTCCTCCAAAGGGAATGCGGCCACTTTCTGGTCCATCTTGACGGACAGGTTACGCATGTCGAAACTCGGTACATCGATCCGGTATTCATTCTTACCCAGGCAAAGAATGCTGTTTACCGTTCCTTGCAAGTCCATAGTACCGCCCACGCCATGCCGACCGATCTGCAAATAAACGCTGTCCTTTTTCGGCGTCAAAACGAATCGAACGGGCAGCCATTCGCCTTCAACCACGTCTGATCTGGAGATAGACATGTCGGATATGAAACGATGCCCTTCCCAAATGACCCTGAATTGGTACTCTTCTCCCATGCTGTCCATGAAAAGGCAAATTCCCCCGATATTGTTTTCATCGGGAATGCGTCCTATCCTGAAAATGTATCCATTGTCCCTTTCCCGGGAAAAAGCGATGTCGAAACGAATCACCAATGAGTCGGCAAATGCTTTTCGCAGGGGAATATTCATGCTTGTGCGTTCTTCTATGGGATATTCGGAACCGCGGAAATGGAGTCCCTGCCCGACAGCCGTCCAGCATGAGATGAACGCAAGGATAACAAGAATGGCTTTTATCTTCATGGCGGACAAAGGTATTATTTTTCAATGGTTAACCCAAAATATTTTTTAAATAATGGTTAATTAACCCTATTCTTAACAGTCTCCCGCTATATTTGCAGTCAACACGAAACGATAACCATGATCCGTCCGGTTTACAGAAAAGTCCACCTGCTTGTGTCCGCCAGTTTACTGACGGCTTGCGTTACTTGTACAAAGGAAAACGGAACAGACGAGTTGGTTCCTCCCTCCAAGGCCGATGCTGTCGTGTACACGGATATCCACGATCCTATTGGAGATGAAGGACAGTTTTTCATGCCCGAGGACTCCCGCATTCCCGAGCGTTATTGGGTTTGCGTGGACATGTTTGACGGCGGTCTGCCCTACCAGCTGCTTTGCGAATCCGTGTCAGGCCTCGTGAACGGCGCCTTCCAGGAAGGCCGGTCGGATGTGGCGGTCTGGCTGGACGTCAACTCGGATTCCTACAACCGTGCCAGGGCTTTCCTGGGCAGGGAGGTGGGACGCCAGACGGCGTTCGAACTCTGCTTCAACGAATACGGCCCCTTTGACGGAGCCCCGGTCCAGGTGAAGGATCTCTTTTCCGGCGGGTACGTCCTTTGCGATGTAGCCTCCAACCCGGAGAGCTCGGTCGTCGCCTCGGTGGCTGCCCATGTGTTCCAGGCAGTCATCGTGGATGTCTCCCTGGAGGAGCGTTTCATCGAGGCCGGTTACACGATGCGTTACGATGCACGTAGGAAGACTACCCGGGACGCCTGGGAGGAATTCAGGGATGCGTGCCGGAACGACGCCCTGGTCCTCATGCCCGTGAACACGGCGGAACTCCGCAACTTTTCCATCTGCCACCACTTATTCGTGTTGAACCTGTGCCGCGAACGGGACAGTGTGGAGGGCGGCATGAACAGCGGATTGATGGATGAAGTCCTGGCCTGGCTTCAGCCCGATTCCCCCGTCCTCGGCTGGGAGGGTGGACCTTTCGGGGAAGACGAGTTCGTGGGAAAAATCTCCCGGTACGGGCACCTGATGCTGGCCGCCGACTGGAGTTACAACCACTCCCTTACCAGCGCCGGCGCCCGGGAACGCCAGTCCAAGTCTCTCGCCCCGGTCATCCATCCCCGTACAATAGACTATCATCTCAAGAAGAATTTCATTTCCTTCGTCCTCACCGACGGAGATAACTACCAGTGGGTCATGGGAGACGGCTTCGAGAAGGACTTCTATGCCCTTCCCTCCCGCCATGACGTGCAGATGAGCTATACCCTGGGCGCTCAGGCGCTCGCCGAGCTCTCTCCTGACCGTTACTCCTACCTCGTGAACCTTTGCGGAGACGACAATACCCTGATGGAGACCTTCGGCGGAGGGTATTTCTATGCCGATACCTACGCGCAGAAGACCTCCCGCCGCGCCGCTTCCCTCGCAGTGATTGCCGCGCGGACGGGGGTGCACATGCGCCAGCACCGAATCAAGGTACTGCAGCTCATCGCCTGGCGGGCCTTGAGCCAGGAGGCGATGGAAGCGTACCAGGCCTTCGTAGATGCCAACGACCAGCTGGAAGGGATCGTCGTCATCCAGTATTCCCCCTATACCGGAGGAGACGGGGAGATCCGCTGGTGCACCAATTCCCAGGGCTATGACATCCCGGTCATTACCGCCCGGTATGCCCTGTGGAAAGGACTGCCGACATCCGTCGGGGGCGGCAATCCGAAGGAAGTCTCCGACAAGATGAAAGAGCGTGAGCCTTCCGGAGCGGCATCCTTCTCCCTGTGCAGCGTCCATGCATGGAGCGATTTCGCCGGAAACCGGTCCTCCGATGCGGCCGCTTCCTGCCTGGAGCAGTTGCCGGACCGTTTCCAGGCCGTATCCGCCCAGGAACTGATCTGGCGTGTTCGGATGGCTTACCGCCCGGAACAGACTCGGAAATATCTGTCAACCATTCAATAAAACCAATTATCATTCATCCTAAAACAATGAACAAATCCAAATCTCTTCTCAAGGCTTTTGCCGTTGCAGCCCTCGCCATGGCGGGCGCCGCAATGCTGCCCTCCTGCACCGACAATGAAGAGGCGGCGCAGGAAGACTGGGGGTCGGGAACCATCTCCGGTGTCGTAACCGACACGGGGGGTGACCGGATTGCCGCTGTCTCCGTCACGGTGGAAGGGTCTGACGCGTCGACGACCACATCCTCCGACGGTACGTACTCCTTGGATGTAAAGATTAAGAAAACAGTCGTAGCGAAGTTCACGAAAACAGGCTACGCAACCGTGGCGATGACCGTTCCCTTCGGCCTTTTCTCCGGTGGGAAAGTCACGTTGAACCCGGTCCTTGAAGTGGCGGACGCCGTGATTACCGGCCGCGTGCTGGATGCCAGCCACGGCAACGTCCCGTTTGCAGGCGTCACGGCCTCCATCGGTTCCAAGGAGCTGGTGACCGGTGCAGACGGCGTGTTCTCCTTCACCGACCTGACCATCCAAGATTATACGCTCACCCTCCGGAAGACCGGTGCGATGACCATCATCCGGCAGATTGGCAAGGATGACTTCGTAAACCACAAGGTGGATCTCGGTGACATCGGCATGGGCGGCAAGGAGCTCTTCCGCGGCAAGTCCCTCGATGACCTCCAGCAGCAGGCACCGTTCCTGTTTATGGACGAATACCGCGGCGGCTGGGGCGGCGGCGGCCTGACCGACTGGTCCTGCACCTTCATGTCCGCGCAGTGGAAACAGGAAGGCAACATCGAAAACCAGGGCGAAGGCATGGCCCTCCGGATCCGGAACGATGACTCCGACAAGGAGAACAACCCCGTGGACCAGGTCTTCCAGGACACCTACATCTATGGTATCAAGGACATCACCGATTCCAACAAGTATCTCACCGTGAACGCCCGCACCCACCAGGGTCCCGCGCACTTCGGCGTGGTAGTCGTGGACATGACTTCCGACGATCCCGAAGCCATCCGTCTTCCGGAGACGGCGCTGAAAGAGTACACCGACGGCTTCTCCAGCGGAGATTACCTGAACTTCCAGTATGACCTCTCCGCCTATGTGGGCAAGCGCATCGCCATTGCCATCGGTACCTACCGCTGGGCGACCGGCGACTACTGGGTCCAGGTGCCGCTCAAGCATATCACCTTCGCGCCCGAATATGTAAAGGGTGACGACCACCTGACCGGTACCGAGGTCCCTGCCCTGCCCGGCTGGCATCTTACGCTGGAGCAGCTCGGTTCCATGATGCCCAACCCGAACCGCCATTTCACCGCCTATACGCCCGACGGTGTCCAGGTGTGGGGCCGCGACAACTGGGGCCCGCAGTACAAAGCCTGGATGTATGAGTGCGAGAACCACATCGCTTCCCAGTGGGGCTTCATGTATGTGAACAAGGATACTGAGCCGTTCGTGGGCGAAGGCTTCACGATCAAGACTCGCGGCGGTGTGGACCCCGACTATGAGCTGCCGGAGTCCTTCTGGTTCTCGAAGTTCAGCATTTCTGACGCCAACGACCATATCGCTTTCCGCATGCGCAACTTCTCCTCCACGGATCCGACCGTCTTCCGCGTGACCGCCATTACCTTGGACGGCACCGCCAAGGCCCTTGCCCCGTACGAGAACAATGCCGTGTCCGCGGAAGCCGTTGACAACGGCTGCTGGAAGTTCATCCACGAGGACGGCTCCAAGGGCAGTCCCGACAAGTATGCCACCTTCCGTTATGACCTGAGCGAGTTCTCCGGCAAGGACATCGTCCTGTGCATCGGCGTCCACAAGGGCGAGACTCGCGATGGTGAGCAGAAGCTCGTGATCTACGACGTTACGCTTGACTAATCATTCCTTCCGATGAAAAGAGTCTTTGGATGCTTATTGATTTTGACGGGCCTTGTCGCCTGCGGGGTTCTTCCTTCCTGCAAGAAGGACAACCCCGCGAATGGCGGCGGGGATACCCCCGGAGGGGATAAGCAGGAGGAAGTCGCTACCGCGGCCCGGAACCTCGAGCGTGCCATCACACTCACGGACGCCGCTATGAAGAATTACTTCAACGAGGCGGACGGATTTGCGATGTACCGCTACTACAATCCTTACAACGGTACCCACCAGAATAACGAATACGGCTCGGTCTGGATGTATACCAGCGCCATCGAGGCGGTGAACGCCGTCCTGAAGGGCCTGGATATCGATAAGGCCAAGGGCAACGCCACCCTGTACACCGCTCACCACGACCGGTATGTCCAGTTGCTGGACAAGCTGGTGGACCGGCTGGATTATTACAGCGGAACTTTCTCGCTGACGTCCTTCACCCAGACCCGCAACTGGACGGTGTACGGGGTGAACCGGGGAAAATCCAAAGGAAGCGCATCCGTCGGAGGCAGGGACAATGTCTATGACGATCAGCAGTGGCTCGTCCGTGAACTCATCGAGGCGTATCACCTGACCGGAAAGGCTGAGTATCTCCGGAAGGCGGAATACCTGACGGAGTATGTCCTGGACGGCTGGGACTGCACGGTGAAGGGTGGAAAGGAGCGCGGCGGCATCCCCTGGGGGCCCGGCTACTATTCCAAGCATTCCTGCAGCAACGGCCCCATGGTGAGTCCGCTGGTGTGGCTGAGCGAAGCCTACCAGGGAAAGGGCGACCAGGCTACCTGGCGCTACATCGACCTTTCCGACGGTCATACCCGCAAGGCGGAGCAGATGCCCAAGTCCGACTATTATCTGATGTTCGCCCGGAAGGTGTATGCCTTCCAGAAGGACAACCTGATGATGAAGGACGGCTCCCGCGTGTATGCCGACAATCTGAACGGCCCCTCCATCGGTGGCGACATCCAGTATGAGACCGTGGACGGCGAGCGGTATCGCCGCCCGGCCGACCTGAACGACTTCAACGGCCCCGCCATCTCCTACAACAGCGGAACGATGCTCTCGGGAGCGGCTGACCTGTACCGGGTGACGGGGGACAATACCTATCTGGAGGACCTTCAGGCACTTGATGTAGACAGCTTCCGCGCTTTCGCCAAGTTGGGCCAGCAGAAAGCCGGCTACTATTCCTATGCTATCGACGGGTTCAACAACTGGTTCAACGGGGTGCTCCTGCGTGGTTACGTGGATGCGTTCCCCTTTGACGGCGCCGCTTCCGCCCCCATCGACTCGTTTCAGAAGAACCTGGACTACGCCTGGGACAATTACCTGAACGAGAACATGCTCCCTCCGAGTCTCCTGGTGGGTTGGAACACCGACCGGAGCCGCAACAACGTGGAAGGGATGTTCGTGTTCGCCTTCGCGGCCGAATATGCCGTGATGTCCCGGTACCTGAACAAGTAAAATTTATACAAACCAATACTAATCTATGCACACTTATCGTAACATGATTTCGCGTATTGCAAAGACCTGCATGACGGGCCTCCTCGCCCTGATGCCGGTCCTTGCCTTCGCCCAGCGGACGATAACGGTGACGGGTACGGTCGTGGACGACTCCGCGGAACCCGTCATCGGCGCCAGCGTCTTGGTTGCCGGGACCACCACCGGCGTTCCGACTGATCTGGACGGGCGTTATTCCATCACCGTTCCGTCCAATGCTTCCTTGGAGTTTTCCTCAGTGGGCCTGACGACTGTCGTGGAGCCCGTCAATGGACGCACTGTCATCAACGTGGTCCTCGCGACCGACAACACCTTCCTTGAGAGTGTCGTCGTGGTGGGCTACGGTACCCAGAAGAAAGGTTCCGTCACCGGCGCTATCGCCGGCATCGGATCCGACGAACTTATCAAGACCAAGTCGGAGAACCCCCAGAACATGCTCACCGGCCGTGTTCCCGGCCTGCGTGTCTGGCAGACCAGCGCCGAGCCGGGCTCCTACTCTTCTAACATCGATATCCGCGGCTACGGCAGCATGCTGGTTGTCATTGACGGTGTCCCCCGTACCATCGAGGACTTCAACCGGTTGAATGCCAACGATATTGAAAATGTTTCCGTGCTGAAGGACGGTGCGGCTGCCATCTACGGTATGCGTGGTGGTAACGGTGTTCTGCTCGTGACCACCAAGAAGGGTGCAGCGGAGACGTCGAAGGTAACCTACAACGGATCCTTCACCTTCCAGACCCCGTCCGGTCTCCCGGAACTTGCGGATGTGGTGGATGCCATGAAGATTTATAACGAGAAGGCCTATAACAACATCTCGGGCGGCGCCGCCGTATTCTCCGACGAGTTCATCAGCGAGTTCACCAGCGGCACCCGGAAGGCGACCGACTGGAACGACCTCGTCATCCAGCGGGTGGCCCCGCAGACGGCCCACGATGTCTCCGTTTCGGGCGGTACTGAGAAATACCAGTACTATGTCTCCATGGGATACAGCTATCAGGAAGGTTTCTTCAAGAGCGGAGACCTCAACTATGACAAGTACAATGTTCGCGCAAACATCGCCGCCGAGGTGGTGAAGGGCCTAAAGCTCGACGCCAGCGTCGCCGGCGTGGTGGACCAGCAGAACAAGCCGCAGACCGAGTCCGACTGGCTGATCCGCAACTGGTGGCGCCAGGGTTCCGTGTATCCCGCCTATGCCGACCCGGAGGGAACCCTCCTGAGCTATGTGGGCATGGACCTCAACGAGAATACCATCGCCGAAATGACATCCGACATTTCCGGTTACAAGAAGTACAACAAGAAGCAGCTCCAGAGCCAGGCTTCCCTGACCTACGATTTCGGCACCCTGGCCTCCGGCCTGAAGGGACTCTCTGCGAAGGTGTTGTACAGCTATGATGTCCGCTTCGACACCAACACCAACTTCAAGAAGGAGTACAACCTGTACGGGGCCAACGGAGACGGTACCTACAACCGCATCACTTATTCCGAGAGCTCCCCGAGCCAGCTCATCAAGGAACACGGACAGCGCAACCAGCACCTCTGGCAGGCCATCCTGAACTATAACCGTGATTTCGGCAAGCACAACCTGGGCGGACTCATCGGTTGGGAGGCCCAGCGCTTCACCTCAGAAAGGACCTCGGCCGGCACCAACCTCCTGTTCAGCACGCCGTACCTGACCTCCAAGTCCGGAGACAAGGAAGCGTACAACATCGGCGGCGGCTATGCCGATGTCGCCCACGAAGCGGTCATCGGTCGTCTGAACTACAATTACGACGAACGGTACCTCCTCGAAGGCCAGTTCCGTTACGACGGTTCTTCCTACTTCGCCCAGGGACACCAGTGGGCCTTCTTCCCGTCGGTGTCCGCCGGTTGGCGTGTCTCTCAGGAGCCCTGGTTCAAGGACAGCGCCGCGCTGAATTTCATCAACCAGTTTAAACTGCGTGCCAGCTACGCTACCATGGGTGACGAGGGCATAGCCACCGGTTACGGCTGGATGACCGGCTATACCTACGAGGGTGGCCAGACTTCCACCAACGGCTGGTACAACGGCCATGTCCCTGGTTACCTCCTCAACGATTCCTTCGTGTACATGGTCTCTCCCCAGCCGCTTCCGAACGTGAACTACTCCTGGGGTACCATCCATACTTTCAACGTGGGTGTGGACTTCGAGGCCTGGAACGGCCTGCTGGGTGTTACGGTGGACTACTTCAACCGTCAGCTGACCGGTATCCTTGCCCAGGATTCCAACACACTTCCGACCGTCGTGGGCGCCTCCGCCCCGGTGATGAACCTTGAGTCCAAGCGGAATTTCGGCCTGGAGGTGGAACTCTCCCACCGCAATAAGGTCGGGGAGGTTCGGTACGGTCTCACGGGCATGATGACCATCACCCGCGAGAAGTACGGCACCTCCGTCACCAAGGGCAACTACGGCAGCCAGTATGACCGCTGGCGCAACGACAACCTGAACAACCGATACCAGGGCATCCAGTTCGGCTACGAAGGCGCCGGCCGCTTCAACTCCTGGGAGGACATCTGGGATTATGGCCAGACGGTCTTTACCGAACGGGACGTGCTTCCTGGCGACTACAAGTACCTGGACTGGAACGGGGACGGCGAGATCAACGGCCTGGACGAGCACCCGTATGCCTACGACCAGACCCCTTGGATGAACTACTCCCTGAGTTTCGACATGGAGTGGCGCAACTTTGACTTCAGCATGCTCTTCCAAGGTTCCGCACTGGGGTCGGTGCAGTACACCGAGTCCCTCCGTGCCATCTGGGGCGTCAATGCCGGTGCGGGCGGTGTCCTCACCCAGTATCTGGACCGCTGGCATCCGACTGTCGACGGTTGGACCGACCCGTACGACCAGAGTCTCGCCTGGAGCGGTGGCTACTACGCCCTGACCGGACATTCCCCGAGGGACAACTCCTCCTTCAACCGGATCAGCACCGACTATCTCCGCCTGAAGACCGTCGAACTGGGTTACACCCTTCCGAAGATCAACTCCGCAAGGAACTTCTCCCTCAGGATTTTTGCCAATGCTTACAATCCTCTGACGTTCAGCCACATGAAGTATAGCGATCCGGAGCATCCCTCCAGCAGCTACGACCGTCTGTATCCGCTGAACAAGACCTATACGCTCGGTGTCAACCTTTCCTTCTAATTCATTGAAAGCATTATGAGAAAGTCATTCAAATATATGATTCTGGCTGCGCTCCTTGCAGCCGTGTCCTGCGAGCAGATGAACCTTCCCACCAAGGACAAGGTTTCCGATGACGACATCTTCTCGTCTGCGTCGAGCCTGCAGGTCTATATGGCCAGAATGTACAGCTATCTCCCGATCGAGGATTTCAAGTATCTGGCCGAATGGGGTGTGGAATACAACTCCTGGCTGGGATCCTTCGGCATGGAAGGGACCGGAGAGGCCGTGAACCGTGACTGCTCCAGATCCTTCACCGGGGAGCGGACCACGTTCTGGTCTCCTGCCTTCTCCATAATCCACGATGCGAACCACATCATTGAAACAGCACCCTTGTACGAGGAGGCCCTGGGGGCGGAAGTGACCAACGAAGCCATTGGACAGGGTTATTTCGTGCGTGCCTTCACTTTCTATGCGATGGCCCGCCGGTTCGGAGGCATTCCTCTCGTGACGAAGACCATCGATTACGATCGCGAGAACCCCGAGACGATGGAAGTCCCGCGCGCCAGCGAGGAAGAGACCTGGGACCAGATTGCCCGTGACTTCGACGAGGCGGCGAAACATCTTCCCGTGACGCCCAGCGCCAAGGGGTATGCCAACAAGTATACTGCCCTTGCCGTGAAGGCCGAAGCGATGAACTATGCCGGCTGCGTAGCTAAGTACAACGAGACTGTCCAGGGCCGCCTGAGCGGGACCGGCGAGAAGACCGGCGTCCGTGTCATGGGCTTCGACGCCTCTTCGGCCGCCGCGGCTTCC